>NZ_BAAGPR010000045.1:0-57485 GCF_054783955.1 Streptomyces mayteni
CGTCCTGGATCCAGTGCATCCCGTAGATGTCACTCGTCCCGTACGCCGACCGCAACTCCGCCGCCAACGGGTCGGAGCCCACCGGGATGTTCGGGTCGAGGCGGGCCGGGTAGTTGGCCGGGTTGGTGGACTCGGGCGCGTACGTCGCCGGTGACGAGGCGTTGTAGAAGCTGTTCGTCGGCTGCTCACTCGCCTCGGGGATCATCCACTCCTCCATGATCCCCCAGGCCTGGTTGAACGGGCCCCAGTCGCTGGTCACCCGGCCGTACTGGGCCTCCAGCCAGATCAGGTAGGAGTACGCCTCGGACGTGGTCTCGTGACCGTGGTCCGGCGCCTCGACCAGCAGCGTCTCCACCGAGTGGTACGGGATCCCCTCGTCCGAGAAGTACCCGTTCGCCGGATCCTTGATCTCCCGGTAGAGGTCGAGGAACCGCTGCTCGTACTCGCCGTCCGCCTGGCCCAGTTGGGTCGCCGTGACGGTGGCCGCGGTGTGGCCGGGAGCCGAAGCCGTGAACACCGCGGAGCCGCTGCCGGTGGCCGCGGCGGCGATCGTGATGTTCTGCGTGATGCTCCAGTTGGCCGGCGTGAACGTCCTGGACGACGCGCCCGAGACGCTCAGCCCGGTGTTGCCGCTGGTCCTGGCGACGCTCACCGTGACGTTGGAGGTGGGCTGGGTGTTCAGCCGGATCCCGAAGCTCGCGGACTGGCCCGGCTGGATGGCCAGCGAGGCGGGCGTGGCGACGACCGCGGCCTGCCCGACCGGGTCCTCGCCGCACACCGTGCCGTTCAGCCGGAAGGTGGTCGGCGCGGTGTTGCTGCCCGAGTAGCTGAAGTTGGCGCCGGCCGAGGTCGAACCGCCGGCCGGGATGGTGCCGTTGAAGCTCTCGTTGGTCACCGTCACCGTCTGGCCCGACTGCGACCAGCGGCCGTTCCAGCCCTGCTGGAGTCGCTGGTTGCCGGAGTACTCGTACGACAGCGTCCAGCCGTTCATCGCCGCTGTCGTCTCGTTGTGGATGGTGACGTTGGCCGTGAAGCCCGAACCCCAGTCGTTGGCCGAGTAGTCGACGCTACAGGTGGCGGCCGCGGCCTGGACGTCGCCGCTGTTGCCGAGGCCGGCCGTCAAGGCCAGCGGCAGCGCCAGCGCGACCAGTGCCGCCAGGCGCCCGCGCCTGGCGGCACGCCGGCGTCGGACCTCGGATGGGGGCGACGCCCCCGCTGGTGCTCGTCTGCGAACCCGCATGACAGCGGTCCCTCCTTGCGGCTCGTCGGGGGGTGAGGAAGGTGCCTGGTGCCGGTGGTCGCGGTGTGGCGAGAGCGAAGCCGAGTGGCAGGCTCTGTGAACACGAAGAGTGGGAGCGCTCCCAAGAATGTGACTGCGACGAGTACGCGTCAAGACCTTTGACACCATGACGTGTGGAGGCGGTGACTTCCTTGTCTTTGCTGGGGACTCTGGTCATGAGCCCGACACATTTCTTGAACGGAACTATGGCGAACCGGTGAGTTGGCCGCTACCTTCCCTTCAAAGAGTGGGAGCGCTTCCAAGGGCCGGACGCCGCGGACGGGCGTCATACCGGTCGCTATGACACCCGGCACACGCGCGGCATCGGACACCTGCAACCACCGAAAGGAACTCCATGAGCCGCACCAACCCCCCACCCCGTCGCAGACGCGGCGCCCTGTTCACGGCGGGCGTGCTCGCCGCCACGGCGCTCGGCACCGGCGGCCTGATGCAGGGGACGGCGTCGGCCGCCGCCTTCGCCTGCTCCGTCAACTACTCCGCGAATGACTGGGGTTCTGGCTTCACGGCCAACGTCACCATCAACAACGTGGGGGACACCGCCACCACCAACTGGACCCTCGCCTACGCCTACTCGGGCAACCAGCGACTCCAGTCCGGCTGGAACGGCACCTGGTCGCAGTCCGGGCAGAACGTCACGGTCAGGGACGCGGGCTGGAACGCCCGCATCGCGGCCGGCAGCTCGGTGACGGCCTCCGCCAACTTCAGCTACTCGGGCACCAACGCGGCCCCGACGAGCTACTCCGTCAACGGCATCGCCTGCAACGGCACCCCCGGTGGCCCCGGCCCAGGGGACCCGGGCACGCCCGGCACGCGGGTGGACAACCCGTACGTCGGCGCCGACGTGTACGTGAACCCCGAGTGGTCGGCCCGCGCGGCCGCCGAGCCCGGCGGCAGCCGGATCGCCAACCAGCCCACCGGCGTCTGGATGGACCGGATCGCGGCCATCAACGGCGTCAACGGCGGCATGGGCCTCCGCGACCACCTGGACGAGGCCGTCGACCAGGCCGGCGGCGACGACTTCGTGTTCCAGGTCGTGATCTACAACCTGCCGGGCCGCGACTGCGCGGCGCTCGCCTCCAACGGCGAGCTCGGCCCGACGGAGATCAACCGCTACAAGAGCGCCTACATCGACCCGATCGCCGACATCCTCGCCGACCCGGCCTACGCCGACCTGCGGATCGTCACCGTGATCGAGATCGACTCGCTGCCGAACCTCATCACCAACGTCAGCCCGCGGGAGACCTACACCCCGCAGTGCGACACGATGAAGGCCAACGGCAACTACGTCGAGGGCGTCTCCTACGCGCTCTCGGAGCTGGGCAACATCCCGAACGTCTACAACTACATCGACGCCGGCCACTACGGCTGGATCGGCTGGGACGACAACTTCGGCGCCTCGGCCGACCTCTTCTACCAGACCGCCACCCACGGTCAGGCCACGGTCGACGACGTGCACGGCTTCATCGTCAACACGGCCAACTACGGCCCGACCACCGAGCCGTACTACACGATCAACGACTCGGTCAACGGGACGTCGGTCCGACAGTCGGACTGGGTGGACTGGAACCGCTACGTGGACAACCAGTCCTTCGCCCAGGGCTTCCGGCAGGAGCTGGTCGGCAACGGGTTCCGATCCGGGATCGGCATGCTGATCGACACCTCGCGCAACGGCTGGGGCGGCTCCGACCGGCCGTCCGGGCCCGGTCCGCGCACCGACGTGAACGCCTTCGTCGAGGGCAGCAGGCTCGACGGTCGCATCCAGGCCGGCAACTGGTGCAACCAGTCGGGTGCCGGTCTCGGCGCCCGACCCACGGCGGCTCCGGCCTCCGGGATCGACGCCTACGTCTGGATCAAGCCGCCGGGCGAGTCGGACGGTTCGAGCTCCGCCATCCCGAACGACGAGGGCAAGGGCTTCGACCGGATGTGCGACCCGACGTACCAGGGCAACCCCCGCAACAACAACAACCCGTCAGGCGCGCTGCCCAACGCGCCGCTCTCCGGCCACTGGTTCTCCGCCCAGTTCCAGCAGTTGATGACCAACGCCTACCCGCCCCTGTGATGCGGCGG
The DNA here is from genome assembly GCF_054783955.1 of Streptomyces mayteni. Lineage (NCBI taxonomy): Bacteria > Bacillati > Actinomycetota > Actinomycetes > Kitasatosporales > Streptomycetaceae > Streptomyces > Streptomyces mayteni. The sequence goes on from NZ_BAAGPR010000045.1 coordinate 3,368, forward strand.
CACGGCTGACGACCAACCCCTGAGAGGGGCTGGGGCACTCGCCCCGGCCCCTCACCCCTCACCCCGCGTGCTGCCGAGCGGCGGCGGAGACCGTCTGGGCCAGCAGCACCGCGATCGTCATGGGCCCGACGCCACCGGGCACCGGCGTGATCAGCCTGGCCCGGCCCATCGCCGCCTCGGTGTCGACGTCGCCGACGTTCCCCGGGCTGTAGCCGGCATCCACGACGACGGCCCCCGGCTTGATGTCCTGGCCGCCGATGAACCTGGCCCGCCCGACCGCCGCCACCAGCACGTCGGCCTCCCGGACCACCGAGGAAAGGTCCTCCGTGCGCGAGTGACAGTAGGTCACCGTGGCATCCCGGGCGAGCAGCAGCATGCCGACCGGCCGTCCCAGAATGGGGCTGCGCCCCACGACCACGGCGCGCTTCCCGGCGAGATCCACCCCGTACTCGTCCAGCAGCCGCATGATGCCGCCCGGGGTACACGAGACGAAGCCGGGCAGACCGAGGCTCATCACCGCGAAGGAGTGCGCCGTGACGCCGTCGACGTCCTTCTCGGGCGCGATCGCCTCGAACGCGGCCCGCTCGTCGATGCCAGGACCGACGGGATGTTGCAGCAGGATGCCGTGCACCTCGGGATCTCGCGACAGGTCGCCGATCGCCTCGACGAGCTCCGCCGTGGTGGTCGTGGCCGGCAGCCGCGTGTGCCGCGACCGGATGCCGACCTTGGCACACCTGGCCTGCTTCATCCGGACATAGGTCACGGAGGCGGGATCATCGCCCACCAACACCGTGGCCAGACAGGGCTCGACGCCCGTACGCCTGGCGAACTCCACGGCCCTGTTGGCGGTTTCCGCCAGAACGCGCCTGGCCAAACCGGTCCCGTCCATGAGACCTGCGGTATGAACGTGGGGCATGACGACCTCCCGAGCATCGCGACGACAACGCCCAGGCGCACGGCATGCGACTCCTCGGAGCCGCTCCCCGGTGGTGCTCCACCTCAGCGCCAGTCACGGCCCGCTCGTCACTGTAGCGGAGGTCCGCTCAGCGGGAACTCGGCCCGCTGGTGCCAACGGTCGCCGTCGCTCACCCACAGGCTCACGGCCTCGACGTCGGCGATCAACGGCAGTCGCGCGGTCAGTGTGGCCTCCACCTCGTCGAACACCACCCCCGACTGGCGCTGGGCGACGGTCAGGTGCGGGGTGACGTCCTCGAACAGCCCATCATACGGGGGCACTTCGGCCCACCGCGCCACGACGGCCTCGGTCAGCGCCCGAAAGGGCTGGTCGGGCCCCGGCACGAGGTACAGGATCTCCGGGAATCGCCGGCACTCCTCGAACCGGACGCTGAACGGCCGGTGCGCGCCGAACAGCGCCTCCAACTCCCCGAGCACGCCGGCATCGATCCGATCCACGCCGAGGAACGGCACGAGCACCGTCACATGCGCCGGAACCCCGGCCCCAGCCGAACGGTCAAACCGCCGCCGCCACTCGCCGACCAGCGGCTCGGCTTCCTTCACCACGACCAACAAGGCCGTCTCACCGACGCGGTACGGCATGCGACTCAAACCCCCCGGCCGAACGACCCCACCCGGGCCGCGCCGACGAACCCCCGCCAGGCGCCGGGCGTGAGGACCAGGGCTGCCCGGTCACGATCCTTGGTATCCCGGACCGCCTGGGTCCCGTCGGCCAACCTGCCATGCTCCAGGCAGTTGTTGCCGCTGTTGCTGTAACTGCTGACGTGCCACCGCGCGCCGGCCAGTTCGCGCTGTGCTGTCATCCTCGCCCCTATGCCTGCCTGTGGTATTCCTCCATGAGCGCTTCGATGTGCGTCCTGGAGTCCGCGGGCGACATTGCCGCAGCGGTGTGATCGTCCCACGCGCGCGAGTACCGGCGCACGTGATGCTCCTGCTCCAACAACGTACTCGCGGACAGGTGCTCGAGCCAGACATAGTCAGCCTGCGGTGCGCCTCTCATGCTGAGGATCGAATACGGCGTGTACTGGTCCGGAGGGAGGCTGCGTCGGAGTGGAAGCACTTGGATGTTCACGTTGCGGCGCCGGCTCAGCCCGAGCAGATGGTCAAGCTGGTCCGCCATCGTCCGTGCCGAACCAACCATGGAGTGCAACGCCGTGACGTCCAGTACCGCACGGAGCCGGACCTGACGGCTCTCCAGCAGCTCCTGACGCTTGCGGCGGGTCTCCCGCATCACCTTGGCGTCCGACTCGGTGCGCTGATGGCGGAAGATCTCGTCCATGTACTCCTCGGTCTGTAGCAGCCCGGGCACGAGTTGATTCTCGTAGGTGCGGATCAGCGAGCTGTCCGCCTCCAGCGTCAGGTAGTCCCTCAGGTCGTTGTGGAGCAGCGGGCCCTGCGATGTCCACCAGTCCCGCTGGCGCAGTTGCGCCGCGAGGCGTCTGAGGTTCTGGCGGTCCTTCGCCTCGTCGACGCCGTACAGCGTCATCAGGTGGTCGAGGTCGAGCGGGCGGACGCCCTGCTGACCGGCCTCGATCTTGCTGATCTTGGGCTGGCCGCTCTGTAGCTCGCGGGCCGCGTCTCCCATGGTCAGCCCGGCGGCTTCGCGTAGCCGTCGGAGTTCGTTCCCGAGTCGACGGCTGCGCATGGTGGGCATCTGGGTCTTGGCCATGGGGTTCATCATGGTCGCGAAATCCCGTGTTCAACAACGGGTGTTCAGGTGTTCGCTGGTTCGCTCGAATCTAAAAGGAATACTTGCGATTCGAATCAGGATCACGCCACGCTTGAGGCCGACAACCTCTGCGTAGGGGAGGACTCACGTGAACGAGAGGACGGCGGACGACGTGCGGGCGGAGCTTGGGCGCCTGCTGGCTAACGCCCGCATCGGACTGCCCGAGCTCGCGAAGGGCGGTGGCGGAGAGCCGGACGGATCGATCCACCTGGGCAGCTGCTCGCTGGCCTCGGCCCGTCGCCTGGCCGAACTGCTGCGTCGCGCACCGGCGGCGATGCCCGCCGAGGGGACCCTGGTCTTCGACGAGGACACCCGGATGGTCGCCGTCGTCGCCGAGTGCGTGACGCAGTATGTGTGGCTGCGGTTGCCCGACGCCGAGGAGTGCCGATGGCAGGCGGAACCAAGCCTCGTCCGGCTGATCGCCCCGAGCGAGATCCCGGGCCGTGGCCCGGCCCTCTGAACATGGCCGGATCACGCGCCGTCTGCGGCGTGGAGCGAGTACATAGAGAAGACATCAGTGTTGCAACCATGCGCAACCACATCACAGGGGAGGCAGTGATGGCACTGCTCTTCATCGGGATTGATCCGGAGACCGGCGGAGGGAACTGTCCGGCGGTCTGGGTGGACACGGTCAGGAAGGCTGAGCCGGAGCTCTTGTTCCAGGGCTGGCTGGCAGACGCCGCGACCGAGGCCGAGTGTCTGACGGACAGTCCCAGGCCCGATACCGAGGCCATCGTCCGACTTCCGGCCCGGATGGTGCCGCTCATCAGGGAGGCATGCGATGCCGCGGAACGTGCCTGGGTTCGATGAACTGCTCGACTCGGCGGTGCACATGGCCGCGCACCTGGAGCTGCGTGACCACTATGGCGTCGACGAGGAGCGGCAGGTGGTGTCCGCCTGGCGGGCCAATGACGTCGTGCCCGCCTACGACTCGGAGTTCTGGCGACCTTGGGTGCCGCTCATCGAGCGGACTGTGGCGCGCGGTGTCCAGGTGCGGCGAGCGCGGGTCGTGTCCGAACCGGTCACCGAGTACATCCGCTTCGAGCATGCCATCACCGAGGTGAATCTGCGAGCCGGAGAACAGGTGCGCTGGCTGCCGAGGCGGCTTGCGTCGGATCTGGCGCTTCCCGGGAACGACTTCTGGCTGATCGACGATACGATCGTGCGCTTCAACATCTTCTCTGGTGATGGGGTGGCCCTCGAACCCGAGATGTCCGAGGACACATCGGTGATCAAGCTCTGCGCCGATGCTTTCGACGTGGTGTGGGAGCGGGCTGTTCCGCACGCGGAGTTCACCGTCTGACACAGCACGCACCGGGATAGCCAGTCAATGACCGCTTCACCCTCGTCCGCAGCCCAGGCCGCACGTGAACGACTCGCGTCGCGGCTTGTCGATCTTCGGAAGACGGCGGGGCTCAAAGCGGTCGAGGTCGCTGCCCGGTGCGGTTGGCACAAGTCGAAGGTCTCCCGCATAGAGAACGGGCGGACGCTTCCCTCGGACTCGGACATCCGCGCCTGGTGCCGAGCGTGCGGCGCCGACGAACAGGTTCCCGAGCTCGTTGCCGCGTCCCGCACGGCGGATGAGATGTACGTCGAATGGAAGCGAATTCACCGCACCGGGATTCGGCGGCGCCAGGAGACAGACGTCCCGCTCTACGACCGGACCGAGCTCTTTCGCGTCTACTGCTCCAATGTCGTGCCAGGGCTTCTCCAGACACACGGGTATGCCGAGGCACTGCTCGGCACCATCAGTGAGTTCCAGGGGACTCCGAACGACGCGTCCGAGGCGGCGTCGGCGCGGTTGGCGCGTTCGCGGGTCATCTTCGAGGGGCGGCATCGCTTCGTCCTTCTCGTCGAGGAGCCGGTGTTGCGTTATCGGATCGGCAGCCCGGCAGTGGTGGCCGGTCAACTCGGTTACCTGCTGGAGGTCATGTCGCTGCCGGCCGTGGCGTTCGGCGTGATTCCGTTCAGTGCGCCGCGCACGCTGTGGCCCGTCGAGACCTTCATGATCTTCGACGACGAGCGCGTCCAGGTCGAGACGTTGTCCGCCGAGATCAACATCGCCTCGCCGGTCGAGATCGGGCTGTACGTCAAGGCATTCTCCGAGCTGCACCGGATGGCTGTGTACGGTCCCAGAGCCCGGTCCCTGGTCACGGCGGCGATTGACGCTCTCGGGTGACGTCGGCGCAACTTCATAGAACTTCGTTGAGGCCGGATTCGGCGCGCTTCTACCGTCGCTCGTATGAATCGAGACAAGCCGTCGAACCTCTACGAACTGCCCCTCCAAGAGCCTGAGTTCGTCGCCTTCTGCGGCGGCAACCTCGGCGGGGAGCACGAGACGTGTCTCGCCGTCGCCGAGATCCCCGGTGCGGCTGACGGCTACGTGCTGCGCGACACGAAGCGGGAGGGGTCCCGCCACGAGGTTCGGGCCACCGTCCAGGAACTTGACGCCTTCGCCCTCGGCTGGGCCCGGCGGAGGGGGCTGACGCTCTGAACCGGAACATGACCGGCGAACGTTGGCTGGGCCACTGGCACGGGTACGGCCCCTGGCTCGGCAGCGGCAGGGAGTACGGCGACGAGAGACTGCGCCGCCCTGGCCCATCCGCCGACGATGAACAGACTCGCCAGTTCCTCGACGCGACGGTGCCCCCCATGATGACCGGACACTGGCTGCTCCGCCGGCGACAGACCGCCGCCCACCGCACCTGGCCCACGGCATCCGGCGCTGTCGAGTGGCTGAGCGGGCGGTACGGGGTCAACCCACCGGCCGTTCGTGAGGACGGCCATCCCACTTGCTTCGGCCTGGCCGTCAAGGCCGCCCATGCGATCGATGCGCTGACCAGGGGGAATGACGTGGCCTGGGTGTACTGGACCACGACCGGATCCCTCACGGCCAGCTCCGTGGTGTCGTGCCCCAACCGTCACCACCCGAGGATCGCGTGCCCGCTTCCCCTGCGCACCATGGAGGAGTGAACGATGTCGCTTGATCTCCTGGTGCGCAACGGCTCCGAAGAACTGGTGGGTTCATGGCCCGCCGAACCCCGGCTGACCCGCAGGCCGAACACGCTTCTCGAACGCGCGGTCACCATGGCCCTCCTGGACACCTATATCGACCATGGCCTGTTGGCGCCGCAGCACGTTGCCGTGGTCAAGGATGGGCAGGCCGTTCACCCGGGGCGATACTCGCGGGACGGGGTGCTGCGGCCCGGGAAACTCCGCGCCCTGCTCGCCGAAGGATTCACGGTCAGCCTGCGCGAGATCCAACGGCGCGAGCCCTACCTGGCGGAGATGTCCGTGCGGATCAGGGATGAAACGGGTTATCCGAACCATGTCAGCGCGATCATCAGCCCGCCCGGGGGGCGAGGGCTGGCACACCACTGGGACCAGTTCACCGGAATCGTCACGCAACTCGCTGGCCGCAAACGCTGGCAGCTCTGGCGGCCCGTCGTGGAGTGCCCCACGGGGGAGTATCTGTCGTCGCCGGATCTTTGGAGCCCGGAGTTGCAGAAGCGCCTGGAGGATTCTCCGCCGGACGCCGAGTTCGAGTTGGTTCCTGGAGACACGCTGCTGCTTCCCAGAGGGTGGCTGCACAACCCGTTCTCGGTGGGCGCAGAGGCCAGCCTGCACCTGACGTTCGCCCTGAAGGAGCGGACGTGGTTGTGGCTGGCCCAGCAACTACTCGGCATGGCCATCCACGATGCGTCGTTTCGGGGCGAGGTGCCGCCAGGCACGCTCGGCGGCGAGCTGGACGGCGAGATCAGCACGGCGGCCGCGATGGCGATCGATCATCTGAACCGATTCGACCCGGTCGCGGCCGAGGAGTGGGTTCGTGCTCAGGCGGCGGCGGATGGTTCCTGATCGTGGGCAGCGACTACCCTGGGGTCGCATGTGCGGACGGTATGCGGCCAGTCGGCGGCCGGAGGATCTGGTCGGGGAGTTCGACGTCAAGCTGTGGGACCCCGCCTCGCCCCTCCCGGCGGACTGGAACGTCGCGCCGACCAAGGAGGTCTACGCCGTCCTCGACCGGCCGGTGCGGGACGCGGGGCCCGAGCCGGTGCGGCAGCTGCGGGTGGTGCGCTGGGGGCTCGTGCCGTCGTGGTCCAAGTCGCCGGAGAGCGCCGCGAAGATGATCAACGCGCGGATGGAGACGGCGCACGAGAAGCCGTCGTACCGGCGCCCCTTCGCCGCCCGCCGCTGCCTGCTCCCGGCCGATGGTTACTACGAGTGGGTGACCGGTGGCGAGGAGCGCAAGGAGGAGGAGAAGGGGAAGCGGAAGCGCCCCCGCAAGCAGCCGTACTTCGTGACGCCGGTCGACGGGGCGGTGATGGCGCTGGCCGGGCTCTACGAGTTCTGGCGGGACGCGACGCTGCCCGAGGACCACCCCCGCGCCTGGTGGGCCACCTGCACGGTGCTGACCACCGAGGCCGAGACCGTCGCGCTGCCCCAGCCGGCGGGGGCCGCCGCGGGGATCGCGGCGCCTAGGGCGCTGGTCGACATCCACCCCCGGATGCCGGTCGCGCTGCCGCAGGAGCGCTGGGACGCCTGGCTCGACCCGTCGCGCACCGACCCGGAGGCGATACGCCCGCTGCTCGAGGACCTGCCGACCGGCCGGTTCCGCGCCTACCCGGTGCCCACCGAGGTCAGCAACGTCCGCAACAACGGCCCGGACCTGCTGCGCGAACTCCCGGCGCCGGAGGAGGAGACGCTCTTCTGAGCGGCCGGCGCCGCGTCACGTTTCACGCGGGCAGGCCACGGCGCCGGTGCCGTTTCTCCTCGAACGACGGCTGGCCTGGCCAGGTTGCAAAGCGCAGATTCCCGGCCTCCTCCGGTGGCAGCAGGCCCGCAGCGATGCGCGCGGCCCGGCCCGCCTGGATCCCGGCGATTCGGTAGCCGCGCTCGGAGGAGTCCGTCTCATGGAACGCGCTGTCCTTGATCAGCGCGGCGGCCGTCACCTCGCCGAGCCCGTCCAGCAGGCCCGCACGCAGTGGGGGGAGGAATTCCCCGGGCAGTCGCTCCTCCGGTACGGCGCTGACCAGCTCCAGTACGTCGTCCGCCCGGGGCGGCTCGAAGTCCATGATCAGGTGCGCGAAGGGGCCACCACACGCGCCGAGGTACCGCACGCAGATGTGCACGTCGTGCACGGGAGTCGGCAGAGGAGTCATGCGCACCAACGTAGGGCGCCCGCGGTCTCGCCGGCCAGCGCTTTGGGCGCCGGGAATGCGGCGCGGAATGCGGCGGGGACCCGTGGCGTTGAGGGAGGCGTCATGACGCCACCGAGGGAGAGGGAGACCGCCTCCATGGGTTCCATCGCCTGCCCGCCACGCACCGAGAGTGTGCTCGTCCAGCGGGCCGCCGAGGTCGACTGGGCGACGCTCCGGCTGGCCGCCGAGCGATCGTCCCGACCGGCGCGCCCCACCCCCGGTCGTCTATCCTCCGAAGCGGGTGAGCCCGTACCCGGGCTCATGGCTTTCGCGGAGGAGGTGGGTCCGGTCACGGGCACGGAGGACGGCACGCACGAGGAGACCGACACCGAGCGTAACGCCCGGTTCGAGCGGGACGCCCTGGGCTACCTCGACCAGATGTACTCGGCCGCGCTGCGGATGACACGCAACCCGGCCGACGCCGAGGATCTGGTCCAGGAGACCTATGCCAAGGCGTACGGCTCGTTCCACCAGTTCCGGCAGGGCACCAACCTCAAGGCGTGGATGTACCGCATCCTCACCAACACCTTCATCAACTCGTACCGCAAGAAGCAGCGCGAGCCGCAGCGCAGCGCCGCCGAGGACATCGAGGACTGGCAGCTCGCGCGGGCCGAGTCGCACATGTCGACGGGGCTGCGCTCCGCCGAGTCGCAGGCGCTCGACCACCTGCCCGACTCGGACGTCAAGCAGGCCCTGCAGGCGATCCCCGAGGAGTTCCGCATCGCGGTGTACCTCGCCGACGTCGAGGGGTTTGCCTACAAGGAGATCGCCGACATCATGGGTACCCCCATCGGCACGGTGATGTCCCGACTGCACCGCGGCCGTCGTCAGCTGCGCGACATGCTCGAGGACTACGCGCGGGAGCGCGGTCTCGTCCCAGCAGGGGCTCAGGAAGGCGCTGGATCATGAGTGGCGAACGGTCGCACCCCACGGACTGCTCCGAGGTCCTGGACCGCATCTACGAGTATCTCGACCGTGAGATGCCGGACGGCGACTGCGCCAAGATCCAGGAGCACATGGACGAGTGCTCGCCTTGCCTGGAGAAGTACGGCCTCGAGGAGTCCGTGAAGAAGCTGGTCAAGCGCTGCTGCGGGCAGGACGACGTGCCGACCGATCTGCGGGCCAAGGTGCTCGGCCGGATCGATCTGATCAGGAACGAGGGGGCGGCCGACGCGTCGGGCGCCCCCGACCAGGCGGCCGGCGCTCCTGACCAGGCGGCCGGCGCCGCCGACCAGACCGCCGGCTGACCAGGCCCGCGTTCACCCGATCGGAGTCAGTGGGGAGAGCCGGCCCCACCGGCGCGCGGATCGTTCCGCGCGCCTGAATCTCGCGCCCGGCGGCCGCTCCGGCCGCCCGCGCCTTCCGCGCCCCCACCCCCACCACTTCGCCGTCTCGCGCGTCACCGCCCGCTGCCCCATGCTGTGAGCAGGCACCTGTCCTGCCCAACCCGCCCATGGTTGGATGCCCTCGGGTCAGGACAGGAAGATGTGAAGTACACGCTGTGAAGCGGGAATCAGGCGGGACATGTGAGGATCTTCGGCAGGGTCAGGCAGCGGCCGTCCACGGACTGGCGGCTCGCCACCGACCGGGCGTTCACCCTCATCGACGACGGCCGCTACGAGGACGCGGGCGCGCTGCTCACCCGTGCCGCCGATCTGGAGCCCTGGCTGTCGGAGTCCTGGTTCAACCTGGCCCTGCTGCACAAGTTCCGGCACGACTGGGAGCAGGCGCGGGCCGCCGGCCTGCGGGCCGTGGCGCTGCTCGAACGGGACACCGGCGCCCCCGACTGGTGGAACGTGGGCATCGCCGCCACCGCGCTCCAGGACTGGCCGCTGGCCCGCCGCGCCTGGCAGGCGTACGGGCTGCCGGTGCCGGACGCGGGCTCGGGCGGCGGTGAGCCGCTCGGCATGGATCTCGGCGGGGCCGCGGTGCGGCTCTCGCCTGAGGGCGAGGCCGAGGTGGTCTGGGGCCGGCGGCTCGACCCGGCCAGGATCGAGGTGCAGAACATCCCGCTGCCGTCCTCGGGGCGCCGCTGGGGCGAGGTGGTCCTGCACGACGGCGTGCCGCGCGGCGAACGCACGATGACGGCCGGCGGCGTCACCTCGGTCTACCCGGTCTTCGACGAGATCGAGCTGTGGGCGCCGTCCGCCGTGCCGACGTGGGTGGTGCTGATCGAGGCGGCCACCGAGGCCGACCGGGACGCGCTGGAGCGGCTGGCGGCGGACGCCGGCTTCGCCGCCGAGGACTGGTCGTCCTCGGTCCGGCTGCTGTGCCGGGCCTGTTCGGAGAGCCGGATGCCGAGCGAGCAGGGCGACGGCCTGGCCCAGCACGACCCGCACGACCACAGCGTGCCAGGCCGGCCAGGGCCGCTCGGCCACACCGGCGCCGGGGGGCTCTGGTCGCCGGAGCGCGAGTGCGGGCTCGCGGCGCCAGGGCCGCTGGTGCGCGGCCTGCTGGACGGCTGGGTGGCCGACAGCCAGGACACCAGGGACTGGCGGGACCTGGAAGAGGTCTGCTGAGCGATCGGCCGGGCGGGCCGCGCGGGCGCCGTAAGCTGTACGGGTTACCGCGAGGCGACCGAAAGGCATACGGCGGACACCATGGCGCAGCAAGACACCGATGAGCGGACCAACGACGAGTTCATCGTCGACACCGAGGACTGTGAGGAGCGGGAGACCGCGCACCGCGAGCGGGGCACGGTCCGGCCGATCACCGTCTTCGGGCACCCGCTGCTGCACCGCGAGGTGAGGGACGTCACCGAGTTCGGCGACGAGCTCGCCGCGCTGGTCGACGACATGTTCGCCAGCCAGCGGGCGGCCGAGGGCGTCGGCCTCGCGGCCAACCAGATCGGCGTCGACCTGAAGGTCTTCGTCTACGACTGCGCCGACGACGACGGGGTGCGGCACGTGGGCGTGGTCTGCAACCCGGTCCTCGACGAACTGCCCGCCGAGGAGCGGGTGTTGGACGACAACAACGAGGGCTGCCTGTCCGTGCCGACGGCGTACGCCGAGCTGGCGCGCCCCGATGTCGCGGTGGTGCGCGGCCACGACGCGGCGGGCAACCCGATCGCGGTGCGCGGCACCGGCTACTTCGCGCGCTGCCTCCAGCACGAGACGGACCACCTGTACGGCCGGCTCTACATCGACCGGCTCTCCAAGCGCGAGCGCAAGCAGGCCCTGAAGATGATGGACGAGGGCACGCCGCGCTACGACACGGTGCCGAACGACTGAACGAACGACCTAACGTGGTGTCCGCGCGGGGCCCTTCGCGGCTCCGCGCGGCCAACGTCCCCGTGGTTGACGCGCGTTGACTGCTCGGTCAGGCTGTCCGCATGCTCAGACACGCGGTGCGTCTCCTCCTGTCACTTGTCATGATCGCTTCAGCGGTACTGGTCGGCGGAGTCCTCACGGCCGGCACGGCCCAGGCCGACTCCTGCTACACCTGGAACCGCACGCTCAGCCAGGGCGCCTCGGGCGAGGACGTCAGGCAGCTCCAGATCCGGGTCGCCGGCTACCCGGCCTACGGCGCGGTGCTCGCCATCGACGGGTCCTACGGCCCCGCGACCGCGGCCGCCGTGACCCGCTTCCAGCAGGCGTACGGCCTCAGCGCCGACGGCATCGCCGGCCAGCAGACGTTCAACCGGATCTACGCCCTCCAGGACGCCGACTGCACGCCCATCCACTTCAGCTACGCCGAGCTCAACCGCTGCAACTCCGACTGGTCGGGCGGCGCGGTCAGCGCGGCGACGGCCAGGTCCAACGCGCTGGTCAACATGTGGAAGCTGGAGGCCCTGCGGCACGCGCTCGGCGACCGTCCGATCACCGTCAGCAGCGGCTTCCGCTCCTACGCCTGCAACAACGCGGCCGGCGGCTCGGCCACCAGCCGGCACCTGTACGGCGACGGCGTCGACCTGACCGGCTCGCCCACGCTGTGCACGCTCGCGCAGCGCGCCCGCTACCACGGCTTCAACGAGATCCTGGGCCCCGGCTACCCGGGCCACAACGACCACACCCACGTCGGGAACAAGTCCTCCCGCACCTGGTCGGCCCCGACCTGCGGCATCTGACGCCGACCGCGGGCGGGGCGCCCGGCGCCCCGCCCTCCCTACACGCCGAGTTGGAGCGAGGCGACATAGCCCTGGCTCACATCCCCGGTCACCGTGGCGAGTTGGAGCGACGAGCCGTCGCTGAACACGTTGTCCGTGTCGAGGGAGACCCGGGCGAAGGACTGGACGCTGCGGCTGTAGCCGTCGCTGTCGTAGACCGTGTCGCAGACGTCCTCGGGCAGCGCGAGCTGCGAGGTCTTGATCGCGTTGCCGGCGGCGGTGGCCTGGTCGAGGCCCTGGTAGACCTCGAAGTGGATGTGCGGCCAGCGGCCTTCGTAGCAGGCGGGGAAGACGCTGGTGAACGTCACCTTGCCCGACGCGTCCGTCTCCTGGACGCCGCGCAGGTAGTTCTCGTTCTCGATGCCCTGGGAGTAGAGCGAGTAGTCGCCGTCCCGGTCGCAGTGCCACAGGTACACCGCGGCGCCCTCGAGCCCGGCGCCGCAGCCGCTCGCCGCGTCCACCACGGTGAGCTCGATGGTCAACGGCACGCCCTCGGCCACGCCGCTGGCCGAACCGAAGCTGGACGTGATGTCGCTGCGGACGATCCCGCTCTCGGTGAGCACGTTCACCCCGTTCGACCCGTCCGCCGGGTACGGCCCGCCGGTCTCGTCCGGTATCGCGGCGCACGCGGCGTCCGTCTCCGTCTCCGTGGCTGCGGCGCTCGGCGAGGACGACGCGCCCCCGCCGTTGCTGTTCGCCTCGGCGGCACACCCCGCCACGGCGAGCAGCCCGCCACCCCCCAACACCAACATCCGGCGCCGCGCGAGAGTCGGCAGGTCGAAGGAGAGGCCCCTGTCGTGGTCGTGCAGTTCTTCTTCGCTCATGCCGACATCACAGCGGGGCCGGATGAGGAGTCCATGAGAATCCCCTGATCAGCCCGCTCAGAGTTGCGATGCGGAACGGGGAGAGCGCGGCGCGCGGCCGACCGATACGCTTCGACCGTGCCGCGGCCATCCAGGGAATCCAGGCGAGGCGACGGGGGCGATCCCGAGCCGGACGAGAGCGAGATCAACCGCATCGTTGACGAGCGCATGGCGAAGCCAGGGGTTGGTGTCCCGATCGAGGTTGTCCTGCGGGAGACGTTGGCGCGTGGCGACGGCGGCGCAGAGTGGTCGGCGCCGAGGGCCATCTGACCACATACTCGCCGATGGCCGGTGCTAGGCGATGGCGGCGATGTCGCCGTTGTCGAAGTAGATCGCCTGGTGCAGACGCCCGCCGAGGGCGGCGACGTACCGGGCGAGCACCTCCTGGCCGGAGATCCTGCCCTGCTCGATCTGCGAGACGCGCCCCTTGGTGACCTCCATGCGCGCGGCCACCTGTTCCTGGGTCAGCCCTCGAGCGCGCCGGATTTCTGCCAGCCGATACCCCAGAATCTCTCCCAGTAGCTCCTGCTTGCCCTGTGCGATGACTTCCTCGCCGCCCGCACGCTCGACGAACTCCGCGCGGATGTCCTGCCAGCGTGTGTAACCGTTCACGGTGCGCTCTCCTCCTCGGTGCGGATCTTCACGTAGTGCGCGTAGCGCTGTTCCGCCAGCGGGATCGACTCTTCGTACCACTCCTGCCAACGCCCTCGCTTGTCGCCAGCGACCAGCAGGATGGTGGACCGCCATGGATCGAAAGCGAACAGGATCCGTACGGTGCCCGGTCGCAGCTCCTTGAGGTTCTTTCAACGTTGCCCCATTGATCGTATCGACCAAGGGGCGCCCAAGGCCGGGCCCGCTATCGGCAAGTATGTCGAGTGCCTGAACCACTCGGGTTTGGGCCGCCTGGTCAAGCCGCTCGATCCACTCTCGAACCTCATCGACTACGAAGATCGCCCATTCACGTTGCACCACACGGTGAGTATAGCTCTTGGTATACCCACACCCGGGGGTGCCATATCCGCGTGGTGGGTCACGGCGCGAAGTAGTGCCCTTCCTCCAGGTCATCGACGAGGCCGAGGCCGGTCGGGTGCCAGTCGAGGAGGTCGCGGGTCAGGGCGTTGGTGGCGCGGATGTCGAGGGCGAAGAAGCGGCCGAGCCAGCCGAAGTGTTCGGTCGCCTTCTCGGCCGGTACCGAGGCGGTCGGGAGGCCGAGGTGGCGGCCGATGATCTCGGCGATGGTGCGGGTGGGGACGCCCTCCTCCGCGACGCCGTGCAGGACCGAGCCCGCCGGGGCGCGCTCGACGGCCAGGCGGAAGAGGCGGGCGGCGTCCAGCCGGTGGACGGCGGCCCAGTGGTTGGCTCCTTCGCCGTCGTCGACGTAGCCGGCGACGCCCCGGTCGCGGGCGATGCCGATCAGGGCGCGGACGAAGCCGTGGTCGCCCGGGCCGTGCACGGTGGGCGAGAGCCGTAGTACGACGGAGCGGACGTCGCGCTCGGCCAGCGCGAGCGTGTTGCGCGCGGCGGCGGCGCGCGGGGCGTCCTCGGCCGGCATGTCCCGCTCGGTCAGGGGGTGGCCCGGCGGGTGCCCGGCGAGCCCCGAGGCGATGACCAGCGGCTTCCCCGAGCCGGCCAGCGTCTCGCCGAAGGCGTCGATGGCGGCCAGGTCGGCGCGTTGCGCGCTCTCGTAGTCGGAGAAGTCGTGGATGAACGCGAGGTGGATGACGCCGTCGGCGGCGGCCGCGCCGGCGCGCAGGCTGTCGAGGTCGTCGAGCGCGCCGCGGTGCGGCTCCGCGCCGGCGGCGGCGACGGCCTCGGCCGAGGCGTCGGAGCGGGCGAGGCCGATGACCTGGTGGCCGGCGGCGATGAGCTCGGGAACGACGGCCGAGCCGACGAAGCCGGACGCGCCGGTGACGAACACGCGCATGAGTACTCCCTTGCCGCCCGGACGGGCGGGTCGATGTCAGCGACTGACATCAACGGTAGCAGGTGATGTCAGTCGCTGTCATCGCATAGAATCGACCGCATGGGGCGATGGGAGCCGAACGCGCGTGGCCGACTGCAACAGGCGGCGCTTGATCTCTATGTCGAGCGCGGCTACGAACAGACCACGGTCGCCGAGATCGCCCGGCGGGCCGCACTGACCGAGCGCACCTTCTTCCGGCACTTCGCCGACAAGCGGGAAGTGCTGTTCGCCGGCTCGGAGACGCTTCAGGAGTGCGCCGTGGGCGCGCTCGACGCCGTCCCGGCCGCCGCCTCGCCGATCGACGCGGTTTCCGCCGCGTTGGAGGGGGCGTCCGCGATGTTCCAGGAGCGCCGGGCGTACGCCACGAAGCGGCATGCCGTCATCGCCGCCAACGCGGAGCTGCGGGAGCGCGAGCTCATCAAGCTCGCCGGGCTGGCCACCGGGCTGGCCGAGGCGCTGCGGCGGCGCGGCGTCGGCGAGCCGGCCGCGAGCCTCGCCGCCGAGGCCGGCATAGCCGTGTTCAAGGTGGCCTTCGAACAGTGGATCGGCGAGGCCGACGAGCGGGAACTCGCCGAGGTCGTCAGGGAGTCGCTCGGCGAGCTCAGGGCCGTGACCGGCGGCGGCCAGGTCTCCCGGTAGCCGGCGGTGAAGCGGGGCCGGCCCGCCGCGCGGGGCGCGGCGGGCCGGTGAGGGGAAGGGGCGAGCGAGCGGGGATCAGAACTCGTCGTCGAAGGAGACGTTGCCCTCGACCGCCACCTGGTAGGCGGACGGGCGGCGCTCGAAGAAGTTCGTCAGCTCCTGGACGTTCTGCAGCTCCATGAACGCGAACGGGTTGCGGGAGCCGTAGATCGGCTTCAGGCCGAGCCTGACCAGCCGCTGGTCGGCGACGCACTCCAGGTACTCGCGCATCGACTCGGTGTTCATGCCGGCCAGGCCGTCACCGCACAGGTCGCGGGCGAACTGGAGCTCGGCCTCGACGGCCTCCCGCAGCATCTCCGTGACCTCGCGCTCCATCTCCTCGTCGAACAGGTCCGGCTCCTCCGCGCGGACCGTGTCGACCACGTGGAAGGCGAAGTCCATGTGGCAGCTCTCGTCCCGGAACACCCAGTTGGTGCCGGTGGCCAGGCCGTGCAGCAGGCCGCGGGACCGGAACCAGTAGACGTAGGCGAAGGCGCCGTAGAAGAACAGGCCCTCGATGCAGGCCGCGAAGCAGATCAGGTTCAGCAGGAACCGGCGACGGTCCTCGCGGGTCTGGAGGCTCGACAGGTCGTCGACCGAGTCGATCCAGCGGAAGCAGAACTGCGCCTTCTCCCGGATCGACGGGATGTTCTCCACCGCCGCGAAGGCCGCCGTGCGCTCGTCCGGGTCGGGGAGGTAGGTGTCCAGCAGCGTCAGGTAGAACTGGACGTGCACGGCCTCCTCGAACAGCTGCCGCGACAGGTAGAGCCTGGCCTCGGGGGAGTTGATGTGCTTGTAGAGCGTGAGCACCAGGTTGTTGGCGACGATCGAGTCGCCGGTGGCGAAGAACGCCACAAGACGGCCGATCAGGTGCTGCTCGCCAGGCGAGAGCTTGGCCAGGTCGGCCACGTCCGAGTGGAGGTCGACCTCCTCGACCGTCCAGGTGTTCTTGATGGCGTCCCGGTACCGCTCGTAGAACGCCGGGTAGCGCATCGGGCGGAGCGTCAGCTCGAAGCCCGGGTCCAGCAGGTTCTTGACGGTGGTCTTGGGCGTGGTGGTCACTGGCAGGCCTCGCAGGACTCGGGGTTCTCCAGGGAGCAGGCGACGGCCTGTTCGGGGACGGAAGCGGAGACGGGGACGGCGACGGGCGCGGCGGCGCGGGCGGCCTGGGCGATCCGGGTGGCCGGGCGCGAGCGCAGGTAGTAGGTGGTCTTGAGGCCCTTCTTCCAGGCGTAGGCGTACATCGAGCTGAGCTTGCCGATGGTGGGCGCCGCCATGAACAGGTTCAGCGACTGGCTCTGGTCGAGGTACGGGGTGCGGGCCGCGGCCATGTCGATCAGGGCACGCTGCGGCAGCTCCCAGGCCGTCCGGTACAGCTGCTTCAACTCGTCGGGCAGGCCGGGGAGTTCGGCGACCGAGCCGTTGGCCTCGCGCAGCGCCTCGCGGGTGGCGTCGTGCCAGAGCCCGAGCCGCTTGAGCTCGCCGATCAGGTACGAGTTGACCTGGAGGAACTCGCCGCTCAGCGTCTCCCGCTTGAAGAGGTTGGAGACCTGCGGCTCGATGCACTCGTAGACGCCGGCGATCGAGGCGATGGTGGCGGTGGGCGCGATGGCGAGCAGCAGCGAGTTCCGCATCCCCGTCGTGGCGACGCGCTCGCGCAGCGCGGCCCAGCGCTCGGGCCAGGTGGCGGTGGCCTCCGGGTAGTGGTCCGGGTGCAGCACGCCGTCCGCGGTGCGGGTCTCGGCCCAGCCGCGGTGCCGGCCGTTCCGCTCGGCGAGGTCGGCCGAGGTCTCGTAGGCCGTGAGCATGATGCGCTCGGCGATCCTGGTGGACAGCTCGCGGGCGGCGGGGGAGTCGAACGGCAGCCGGAGCCTGAAGAACACGTCCTGCAGGCCCATCACGCCCAACGCCACCGGGCGCCAGCGGGAGTTGGAGGCGTCGGCCTGGGGGGTCGGGTAGAAGTTCAGGTCGATGACCCGGTCGAGGAACGTGACGGCGGTCCGCACGGTGGCGTCAAGACGCTCCCAGTCCATCTCGCCGTCGTCGCCCAGGTGGGCGGCCAGGTTGACGGAGCCCAGGTTGCAGACGGCCGTCTCGCCGTCGTTCGTGACCTCCAGGATCTCGGTGCAGAGGTTCGAGGAGTGCACGATGCTGCCGGGCCGCGCGGTCTGGTTGGCGGTGCGGTTGGCGGCGTCCTTGAACGTCATCCAGCCGTTGCCGGTCTGGGCCAGGGTGCGCATCATCCGGGCGTAGAGCTGGCGGGCCGGGATGGTGCGCTGGGCCAGGCCGGCCTGCTCGGCGCGGCGGTAGGCGGCGTCGAACTCGTCGCCCCACAGGTCGACGAGCTCGGGCACGTCGGCCGGCGAGAACAGCGACCAGTCGCCGTCGGAGTCGACGCGCCGCATGAACTCGTCGGGGATCCAGTGCGCGATGTTCAGGTTGTGGGTGCGCCGCGCCTCCTCGCCCGTGTTGTCGCGGAGTTCGAGGAACTCCTCGATGTCCGCGTGCCACGTCTCCAGGTAGACGCAGGCCGCGCCCTTGCGGCGGCCGCCCTGGTTGACCGCGGCCACCGAGGAGTCCAGGGTGCGGAGGAACGGCACGATGCCGTTGGACTTGCCGTTGGTGCCGCGGATCAGTGAACCGCGGGCGCGGATGCGGGAGTACGAGAGGCCGATGCCGCCGGCGTGCTTGGAGAGCCGGGCGATCTGGTGGTAGCGCTCGTAGATGGAGTCCAGCTCGTCGGCGGGGGAGTCCAGCAGGTAGCAGGACGACATCTGCGGGTGGCGGGTGCCCGAGTTGAACAGGGTGGGCGAGGACGGCAGGTAGGCGAGCGAGCTGGTGAGCCGGTAGAGCTCGGCCACGTCCTTCAGGGCCCGCTCCGACTCGTCCTCGGCCAGGCCGCAGGCGACGCGCAGCAGGAAGTGCTGCGGGGTCTCGATCACCCGGCGGGTGGTGGGGTGGCGCAGCAGGTAGCGGGACTCGACGGTGCGCAGCCCGAAGTACTCGAAGCGGTCGTCGGCGCCGGTCGTGACGGCGTGTTCGACGAGCGCGTCGAGCCGGGAGGCGTGGCGGCGGACGAACCCGGCGGTGCGGTCGCCGATCAGGCCCTCGCGGTGGCCCACGGCGATGGAGGCGGAGAACGAGTCGGCGCCCTGTCCGGCGGCCTCCTCGCGGATGGCGAGGGTGAGGAGCCGGGCCGCGAGCCGCGAGTACTCGGGCTCCTCGGCGATCAGGCCGGCGGCGGCCTCGATGGCCAGCGAGCGCAACTCGGCCTCGTCGGAGCCGGCATGCCGGCCGCGCGCCACGGCCGCCCCGACCCGGGCGGGGTCGGTGGCGGACAGGTCGGCGGTGAGCTCGGCAAGCGTCAGCGACAGCGTGGTGGGCTGCGCGGCGGTAACCGGCTCCGCGGGTGCGACGGGTGCGATGGTCACTCGATGCTCTCCCTCAATCGAATCGGATCGAATCGATCGCGGGGCGCCGCACGGGACGGGGTCGCGCGCGGCGTCTCGCGGTGAGCACCCGGGGCCGGGCACGACGGCGCACGCGAGCATGCGTGTGGTAGGGCAAAGGCATGCGCGCTGCGTCCGTCGGCCCAGTCCCCGAGGCCCGGACGTCTGTAGGGCTGCCGCCAGGTGGTCGGACTTCACGATGAACCGAACGAATCCGGCTATCGCATACCGTTGCGGGACAGTTCCGGACTCTCACCGGATTCCCCTGGGCGACAACGAGGACGAGCATACATCTTGTGCTGCCCCAACCACGCACCCCTATATGTTGTGTTCCGTGTCTCCTTGGTGACGGAGCGAGGGGAGCGAACATGCGAATGCCGAGGCGCGTGGCGGGCGACGGGCGCCCCGGCCGTTCACCTGGCGCCCGAGGGCGCGCGGCGGTGGCGCGACGTCAACCCCGAACCTTCGCTCGTGTGCGATAGCGAATGTGCGGGTGGGTCAGTCGCGGCGCAGCACCCAGAATCCGGCCTCACTCGCCGTCACCCGGTAGGCCGCCTCCGGATACAGCTGTCGGGCGTACGCCACCATGCCGGCCGCGTCCCGCGCGGGATCGTAGTAGGCGATGTACTCGGGCGCCGACCCCTCGGTGTCGCCGATCCAGAACACCCGGCAGCGCTGGGTGAGATGGGAGATCGGCCGGACGTTGGCCGCGACGTCCGCCCCGTCGGGGACGGCGGCCAGCACGCGCTCGCCGGCCTCGGCCGCGGTGCCCGGCCGGTAGGTGTCGGCGTGGGTGAGGGTGGCGATCGGCTGGTAGGCGCTGAGAGCCAGCGCGGCGGCCAGCGCGGCGGCCGGCAACTGGCGGGCGTAGCCGCGCAGCCAGGGGCGCCGTGAGGCGCCCGAGCGGGCGATCGCGTCGGCCAGCGCGAGCGCCGTGACGGGCATCAGCACGGCGCTGTAGTGGAAGTCGATGCCCCAGTAGTTCGGCTCCTGGGAGACGAACCGCCAGGCGATGGTGGGCACCACGACGAGCAGCAGCGGCGAGCGGAGGGCCAGCAGGCCCGTGGTGGGCACCAGGATCCACAGCAGGGTGCGGACCTTCTGGTCGACATCCGTGAACAGCGCGTCGAGCGGGCCGCCGCCCTCGTCCACCTTGGCCCAGTAGTCGTAGTCGCCGCCGGCGTTGAAGGCCGGTATCACCACGGCAATCACCAGGGCGCAGGCCAGCACCGCGAGGCCGGCCACCGCGAGCGCGGCGCGCGGCGCGCGGACGTGCCCGGCCTGCTGCGCCCGCCACGCCACCACCAGAGCGATGACGGCGACCGTCATCCCCAGGTCCTCCTTGACCAGCAGCAGCGGCAACGCCCAGCAGAGCGCGGCGCGCCAGCGCTCGCGGACCACGGCCTCCAGCGAGAACGCGATCAGCGGGACGGCGAAGCAGATCTCGTGGAAGTCGAAGTCGACCGCCTGTTGCATCCCCCAGGAGAGCCCGAAGGCCGCCCCCACGGCCGCCCCGGCCGGCCGGCCGAGCAGGAACGCGGCGCCGCGGGTGACCGGCAGCACCGCGAGCGCGAAGAGCGCGGCCTGGACGACGAGGAGGGTGACGGGCGTCGGGAAGACCCGGTAGAACGGCGCGATCAGCGCGGTGATCGGGCTGAAGTGGTCGCCCAGTATCGGGAACCCGGGACCCTTGAGGTCGGCGACCGGCTCCTCGAGCCGGGCGTAGGCGCTGATGGCCTGCTCGAAGATGCCGAGGTCCCAGGACCGGTTCTCGTAGCGCAGGTAGCGGGTGACGGACAGCAGCGCGTAGACGACGAAGAACCCGAGCGCCAGCAGCACGCCGTCCGAGGGCGGGCGGAACCGGGACCGCGCCGGGCGCAGGCCGGTGCCGGTGCCGGCGGCCGGCTCCTGGCGGTCGCCGCCACCGCTCTCCGTGCTGGAGTTCGAGGTCGAGGTCGTCGAGGTGGTGCTGGTCATCGGGACACCGCTGCGGTCACGAGGGTCGGGGCGCGAGGGCGGCGTGGTACGAGGGCCCAGCCCCACCCCGCCGCAGGAATGACGTCCGAGCGGCCCCGACGGTTCCCGACCCGCCCTCGATCGTGGCGTGGGGCGGCGTGGGGGCGCGTGGCGCCGCTAGCGCAGCGGCAACGTGGCGTGCACCGCGACGCCGTCAGGGTGGCGGCACAGCGTCGCGCCGAGCCGCCGGAGAATCGCCACCGCCGCCCCGTTGTCGGCCGTGGTGTCGGCCACCAGCAGCCGGCCGCCGGCGCGCCGCGCCTCCGCGCACAGCAGCCGCAGGGCCGCAGTGCCGATCCCGCGCCCGCGCCGGGAGCGCCCCAACCAGATGCCGGTCTCCAGCACGTCGGGGCCGCCGGCCCTGGCCAGCCGCACGGAGCCGACGACCAGCCCGCCGTCCGCCACGGCGTAGGCGGCCTCGCCGGCCGGCCCGTCGAGCCCGGCCAGGCGGGCGCGGTGCCAGGCCAGGAACGCCTCCCGGCGGTCGGCCGTCCACCCGGCGGGGCCGGCCACCGGCGGCATCACGTCCTCCGGGGGCGCGTCCGCGACGGCCGTCGCGAGCAGCGCGGCCAGGTTCTCCTCGTCCATCGGGCGCAGCGCCACCCGCTCGTCCATGTCCCGCCCTCTCGCCCGGTGCCGTCCCGCCCCGATTCTCGGGATGCGGGACACCACCACGCCAACGGTTTCGCCCTCGCCCACGCCCTCCCGGCCCATGCCCTCCCGGCCCGTGGCCTCTCGGGCCGGGGCGGATGGCCGACCGCCGGCCCGCCGCGTGGTCCGGCGGTCGGGGTGCCCTCCCACCCGGACGGGTGGGAGGGCGGGGAGGTCTCCGCCGAGCCCGCCCGGCAAGGGGCTAGCAGCAGACGCCGCCCCCGTTCCGCGGGTCGCCGTAGCGCCGTTCCATCCGTTCCCTTTCGAACGCGCGACGGGAGGGGACGGGCGCCGCCGCGTCGGCCTCGCGTACCCGCGCGACATGGCGGGCGTAGGCGTTCTCGCCGGTCAGCTCGGTGACGTACCAACGCAGCCAGGCCACCGCGCGTCTCATTCGCCGGCCTCCGCCTTCGCCGTGGCCCGTGGACCGGTGGACTGCTCGGGGATGCCACCGCCCGGGCCGAGCCCGGCGGCGACCAGTTCGGCGCGTTCCTCCCTGGTGGGGATCAGGCCGGCCGGGGCGACCAGCTTCGAGGGGACGTGCGGGGACTCCGCCAGCCGGACGGAGTCCGGGTTCCGCACCGCCCGCACGCACACCCGCAGGGCGTCGGCGAACACGATCAGCACCAGCGTCGCGAGCACGGCGGAGATCACGGCGTCGACCGTGGCGTTGGTGACGATCGTCCGCATGTCGGCCATGTCCGCGGCGCCGGGCAGCAGTTGGTCGGCGTCGATGCCGTCCTGGTACTGGTTGCGCCGGGCCCAGAAGCCGACGGCCGGGTCGCCGGAGAACACCTTCTGCCAGCTCGCGGTGAAGGTGACCACGGCGAGCCAGGTCAGCGGCACCAGCGTCACCCAGACGTGCCGCAGCCGCCCGGACTTCACCAGCAGCACCGTGCAGACGGCCAGCGCCACCGCCGCGAGGAGCTGGTTGGAGATGCCGAACACCGGGAACAGCGTGTTGATGCCGCCGAGTGGATCGTTGACGCCGACCCACAGCAGATAGCCCCAGAGGGCGACGACGACGGCGCTGCTGAACGCGATCCCCGGTAGCCAGTTCGTCGCGCGCATCCGGTCGAACCTGGGGTGGATGGAGGCCACCGCGTCCTGGACGATGAAGCGGCCGACCCGGGTGCCGGCGTCGATCGCGGTCAGGATGAACAGCGCTTCGAACATGATCGCGAAGTGGTACCAGAAGCTCATCATCGCGTCGCCGCCGAGGATGTCGGCGAGGATCGCCGCCAGGCCGAGGGCGAGCGTCGGGGCGCCACCGGTCCTGGAGAGCAGCGACTCCTCCTCGACGGACTCGGCGGCGGCCGCGAGTTGGTCGGGGGTGACCGTGAAGCCCCAGGACGAGATGGTCTCCGAGGCCGACTGGAGGGTGTCGCCGATCACCGCGGGCGAGACGTTCATCGCGAAGTAGACGCCGGGGTCGAGCACACAGGCCGCGGTGATCGCCATGATGGCGACCCCGGACTCCATCAGCATCGCGCCGTAGCCGATGGTGCGGACCTGGGTCTCCTTCTGGATCATCTTGGGCGTGGTGCCGGACGAGATCAGCGCGTGGAAGCCGGAGACCGCGCCGCAGGCGATCGTGATGAACACGAACGGGAAGAGCGAACCGGCGAAGACCGGCCCCTCGCCGTTGCCCGCGAAGTCGGTGACCGCCTCCATCTGGAGCCCCGGCAGGGTGACCACCAGCGCGAAGGCGAGCAGCACGATGGTGCCGATCTTCATGAACGTCGACAGGTAGTCACGCGGCACCAGCAGCAGCCACACCGGGGCGACGGAGGCCGCGAAGCCGTAGATCACCAGGCAGATGACGAGGGTGCGGGGTGAGAGCGTGAAGGTGTCGGCCAGGCCGGAGTTGGCGACCCAGCGGCCGGAGGCGATGGCGAGCAGCAGCAGCGCGACGCCGATGACCGTCACCTCCGCGACCCGGCCGGGGCGCAGATAGCGCAGGTAGACGCCCATGAAGAGGGCGATCGGAATGGTCAGGCCGACCGAGAACGTGCCCCAGGGCGACTCGGCGAGCGCGTTGACGACCACCAGGGCCAGCACCGCGAGCAGGATGATCATGATGGCGAAGACGGCGACCACGGCGGCGATGCCGCCGACCGGGCCGATCTCCTCGCGGGCGATCTGGCCGAGCGACTTGCCGTCGCGACGGGTGGAGAAGAAGAGCACCACCATGTCCTGGACGGCACCGGCGAAGATGACGCCGACGATGATCCAGATGGTGCCCGGCAGATAGCCCATCTGGGCGGCGAGCACGGGGCCGACGAGCGGGCCGGCGCCCGAGATGCCGGCGAAGTGGTGGCCGAGCAGCACCCGGCGGTCGGTGGGGTGGAAGTCCACGCCGTCGTTGACGCGTTCGGCCGGCGTGGCGCGGGTGGGGTCGGCGCGCAGGACGCGGGTCTGGATGTAACGGGCGTAGAAGCGGTACCCGAT
The DNA here is from genome assembly GCF_054783955.1 of Streptomyces mayteni. Lineage (NCBI taxonomy): Bacteria > Bacillati > Actinomycetota > Actinomycetes > Kitasatosporales > Streptomycetaceae > Streptomyces > Streptomyces mayteni. The sequence goes on from NZ_BAAGPR010000045.1 coordinate 27,449, forward strand.
GGCGTACGAGCCGAGCGCGGCCGCCACCATCCAGGCCGCGGACACCTCCTCGTCGCGGTAGAGCGCCAGCATGGACCAGCCGACGGCGCCGATGAGGGCGACCGCTGTCCAGATGGCAATGGAGCGTGGTCGTGCGTGCGTGGGGAATTGCACGGTGGTCTCCCGCCTGTCCTCCTTGACTGACTGGCCGGAATCTAGGCCAGCGCGCGGCCGTTGACCAGGGGCGGACCGCACGTTGCCGCGCCACCGTCCTCGAAGAGGGGCCGGGCCGTTGCCGTTGCCGCGTCCGGTGAGGGCGGGGGCCGGCAGCGCGTCGGCGGGCGTGGACGGCCGACGCCGTGCGCCAGCGAGGTGACGGCGCCGGTCCCATGCGGCAGAGCCGCCCCAACGCCCCGGCGGGCCCTGCCGGTTGGCACGAGCCGCCGGGCCCCCGGCTCGGCCGCCTGGCCGGTCAGGTGCCGGCGGCGGGCGGCAGGTGTGGACGGCTGACGCCGTGGGGCGGGCGGGAAGCCGCCGCAGGCCGGTCGCCTGCGGCGGAGCCCAACGCCCCGTCCGGCACCGCCGGTTGGGCCCAGACGGCTGGCGCCGGCCCCCGGCTCGGCCGGGAGTTGGCCGCGCTCCCCGGCACCGGCCGCCGGGCCGGGGACAGGTACCGGCAGCGGCCGGACGTCTCCCGCCCCGTTGCCGCCGGCTACGGCCGGTCTCGTGAGCCCTGGCTCGTGCCGGCTCGGGCCTCTGGCCACGGCCTTGGCCGTGTCCCGTTGATCGGGCCGCTGGGAACGTGACCCGGCGGAGGCCGCTGGTCAGGCCGGGCCGGGCCGGGCCGGCAAGGCTCAGGCCAGGCCCGGCCTGGCGAGGTTGGCGACGAACTTGTAGCGGTCGCCGCGGTAGACGGAACGGACCCATTCGACGGGTTCGCCGGCCGTGTCGCGGGAGTGGCGGGAGAGCATCAGCATCGGGAGGCCGACGTCCGTGCCGAGGAGGCCGGCCTCGCGGGGGTTGGCGAGCGAGGTCTCGATGGTCTCCTCGGCGCTGGCCAGGTGGACGTCGTAGACCTCGGCGAGCGCCGTGTAGAGCGAGGTGTAGCGGACCAGGCTGCGCCGGAGGGCGGGGAAGCGCTCCTGGGACAGGTGGGTGGTCTCTATCGCCATCGGTTCGCCGCTCGCCAGACGCAGCCGCTCGATGCGCAACACCCGGCCGCCCTGGGCGAGGTCGAGCAGGCGGCTGAGGCGTTCGTCGGCGGTGATGTAGCCGATCTCCAGCAGCTGGGAGGTGGGTTCGAGGCCCTGGGCTCGCATGTCCTCGGTGTACGAGGTGAGTTGGAGGGCCTGGGAGACCTTCGGCTTGGCGACGAACGTGCCCTTGCCCTGGATGCGTTCGAGGCGGCCCTCGACGACGAGTTCCTGGAGGGCCTGCCTGACGGTGGTGCGCGAGGTGTCGAACTCGGTGGCCAGGGAGCGCTCCGGCGGCACCGGGGTGCCGGGCGGGAGGGTCTCGGTCATCTGCTGGAGGTGGCGCTTGAGGCGGTAGTACTTCGGGACCCGCGCGGTGCGGCTGCGGTCCGGTCCTTCCGTGCCGGTGGGTGAGCCCGTGACCGTCGCACCGTCCCTCGCCATACCACGCCTTCCCGAGTCGTTCTTCCGCGCAGTGCGCCCCTTGGCGGGTTCCGCGTTCTCAGCCGTCACCGGCTCCTCCGAGACTTCGCAGTTCACATCGTGGCATGGGCCCGAGTTCGGTGCTGCTCCCGAACAGATGTCGGTCCGGTAACGGACAGCATGCACCGCTCGTGGACTCTTGACACCCCGACTTGGTCTAGTCCAAGCTCCCGGGCAACTGGTCTACACCTCTTGTATCTCCACCATTAAACGTTACGGAGGCTCGGGATCGTGAAGCGCAAGCTGGTCGCCGCCGCCGGCATGATGACCCTGACGGTCACTCTGGCGGCCTGTGGCGACGACGGCAGCAGCGGCGCCGGGGGTGGCGGGAGCTCGGACTCCATCACCGTCTGGCTCATGGACGGCTCGGCGCCCGACACCTGGGTCTCCGAGCTCAACGCGGCCTTCGAGGCCGAGCACGGCGTCGAGGTCAACGTCGAGATCCAGCAGTGGGACGGCGTCCAGGACCGGGTCACCACGGCCCTGTCCGAGGACGGCACCGTCGACGTGCTGGAGATCGGCAACACCCAGACCGTGGGGTACGCCAACACCGGAGGCCTCGCCGACCTCGGCGACTTCGCCGACGAACCCTGGAACGAGGCCATGCTCGGCTCGGCCAGCGTGGACGACACCCTGTACGCCGTGCCCTGGTACGGCGCCAACCGCGTCGTCATCTACGACCGGGGCATCTGGGAGGAGGCCGGCGCCGAGGTGCCGACCACCAGGGACGAGTGGATCGCGGCGCTGGAGGCCATCGAGGCCAACACCGACGCCGAGCCCATCTACCTCCCGGGGCAGAGCTACTACGTGATGGGCGGCTTCGTCGCGGACGAGGGCGGCAACTTCGCCGTGGAGGACGGCGACAGCTGGGCCGGCGCGCTCAACACGCCGGCCGGCGAGGCCGGGATGGACTTCTACGGCCAGCTCCAGGCGTTCTCCAACTCGCCGACCGACATCGACGAGGCGTCCCCGCAGCAGTCCACCGAGGTGGTGCCGAGCGGGAACGTGGCCTCCTGGATCGGCCTCGGCTGGGAGGCGGCCGGCGCCATCGCCGCCATCGAGGAGCAGGGCGGCGAGGCCGACTTCGGCTACTTCCCCATCCCGGGCAAGACCGCCGACCAGCTCGGCCACGTCTTCCTCGGCGGCTCCAACCTGGCCGTCTCCGAACGGGCCGGCAACCGCGAACTCGCCGACGAGTGGCTGCGGATGGCCACCTCGCAGGAGTGGGCGCAGCGCTACGTGGACGCCAACGCCGGCGGCGTGGTGCCGAACCGCACCGACGTGACGGCCGAGCCCGAGCCCGGCAGCTTCGCGGAGGCCATGGTCGCCTCGGCCGACGTCGGCTTCCTGCCGCCGCTGACCACTGGCTGGGCCAATGTCGAGACCGAGCCCAACCCCATAAAGGAACTGATGACCAAGGCGCTCAACGGCGAGGACTACCAGGGCGCCGCCGAGGAGGCGGACGCGGAGATCAGCGACCGGATCAACCGCGAGTAGCGCTCCGCGAGGACAGAACCTGATGACAGTCGACATCGAGGAAGCCTCCCCCGCCCCGTCGCGCGGCACCCCGCGCGGCGGGCGGGCCGCGCCCGGGTCCGGCGGCCGCTGGCGGCCGCCGGGCGGCTGGGTGCCGTACCTGCTGGTCGCGCCCGCCGTGCTCGCGATGCTCGCGGTGCTGGGCTACGCCCTGGTCAGGAACCTGCTGATCTCGTTCCAGGCGTTCGGCCGCCGGCAGCTGATCTCCCGCACCACCGAGTGGACCGGGTTCGACAACTACCGGGCGGTGCTGGAGAACGACCGGTTCTGGGACTCCCTGATCCGCACCGTGGTCTTCATGGCCGTCAACGTGGTGCTGATCATGCTGATCGGCACCCTGATCGGGCTGCTGCTCAACCAACTCGGCCGGCGGATGCGGCTGCTGCTCGCCATCAGCCTGGTGGCGGCCTGGGCGATGCCGGTCATCGCCAGCACTACCGTCTTCCGCTGGCTGTTCGACACCCAGTTCGGCGTGGCCAACTGGGCGATGCGCGGCCTCGGCTTCGAGGGCTACGAGCAGCACAACTGGTTCGCCAGCGGCGCCTCGACGCTGGCCATCGTCACCGCGCTGATCGTCTGGGCCTCGGTGCCCTTCGTGGCACTCAACCTCTACGCCGGCCTCACCACCATCGGCGGCGAGATCTACGAGGCCGCCCGGATGGACGGCGCCAGCGGCTGGCGCGTCTTCTGGTCCATCGTGGCCCCCATCATGCGGCCGTTCTTCCTGATCACCACGTTCCTCGAGATCATCTGGGTGTTCAAGGCGTTCGTCCAGATCTACGCCCTCAACGGCGGCGGCCCCGACCGCGAGTCGGAGACCCTGCCGGTGATGGCCTACATCGAGGGCATGGGCCAGAACCAGTACGGCACCGGCGCGGCCATCTCCGTGCTCACGCTGCTGATCCTGCTGGTGGCCATGTCCTTCTACTTCCGCCTGATCCTGCGGCAGGAGAAGGAGACCGAGACCCCATGAACGCCCGCACCCTGGGACGGCTGTGGCGGAACGGCGTGGCCCTGCTGCTCGCCGCCGTGTTCCTGTTCCCCGTCTACTGGATGTTCTCCACCTCCTTCAAGAGCAACTCCCAGGTGCTCACGAGGGATCCGGTCTTCTTCTTCACCCCGACCTTCGAGCACTACTCCACCGCCACCGGCGTCGAGCTGTTCTGGACCTATGTGACCAACAGCGTGCTGGTGACCCTGGGGGCCGTGCTGTTGGCGCTCGTGGTGGCGCTCGCCGCCAGCTTCGCGCTGGCCCGGATGCGGTTCCGCGGGCGGCGGGGAATGGTACTGGCGGTGATGATGGCCCAGATGGCGCCCTGGGAGGTGCTGATCATCGTGGTCTACCTCAACGCCCGGGACCTCTCCATGCTCAACAGCCTGGGCACCCTCGTCCTCGTCTACTTCGTGATGGCCCTGCCCTTCACCATCTGGACGCTGCGCGGCTTCATCGCCGCGGTGCCGAGGGAGCTCGAGGAGGCCGCGCTGATCGACGGATGCGACCGGTTCCAGGCGTTCCGGCGGGTGATCTTTCCCCTGTTGGCCCCCGGCCTGATGGCCACCTCGCTGTTCGGGTTCATCATGGCGTGGAACGAATACGCCATGGTGCTGGTCATCAACAAGGCCCCGGACGCGGCCACCCTGCCGCTGTGGCTCACCCAGTTCCAGACGAACTTCGGCAACGACTGGGGTGCCACCATGGCCGCCTCCTCGCTGTTCACCGTTCCGGTGCTGATCGTCTTCCTCATCCTCCAGCGACGGGTCACCGGCGGCTTGGCCGCGGGGGCCGTGAAGGGATAACGCCCAGCGATGACCACCCTGGCACGCGACTCCGACACCCTGACCCGGGACGCCCTCGCCGTCCTCCAGCCCACCTTCGACGGCACCACCACCGCCCCCGACTGGCTGCTGCGCCAGCTGGAGAACGGCATGACGGGGGTGGGCCTGTTCGGCAGGAACGTGGTCTCCACCGCCCAACTGGCCGGCCTCACCGCCCAACTGCGGGCGGTCCGGCCCGACGTGCTGGTGGCGACGGACGAGGAGGCGGGCGACGTGACCCGCCTGGAACGGCTCGGCGGCTCCTCCTTCCCCGGCAACCTCGCCCTCGGCAGCGTCGACGACCCCGAGCTGACCCGCGCGGTGGCGGCCCAGGTCGGCCGGCGCCTCGCCGAGGCCGGCGTCTCCGTCAACTGGGCGCCCTCGGCCGACATCAACACGGACCCCGGGAACCCGGTGATCGGCGTCCGCTCCTTCGGGCAGGACCCGGAGCTCGTGGCCCGGCACACGGTCGCCTTCGTGACGGGGTTGCAGAGCGTCGGCGTCGCCGCCTGCGTGAAGCACTTCCCGGGCCACGGCAACACCAACGTGGACTCCCATCTCTCGCTCCCGCGCATCGACATCGACCTCGACACCCTCCACCAGCGCGAACTGGTGCCCTTCAAGGCGGCCATAGCCGCCGGAAGCCGCTGCGTGATGAGCGCGCACATCCTCATCCCCGCCCTCGACCCCGACCGGCCGGGCACCCTCAGCTCCACCGTGCTCACCGGACTGCTGCGCGCCCCGGTGGCCGACGGCGGCCTCGGCTACGACGGAGTGATCTACTCCGACGCCATCGAGATGAAGGCCATCGCCGACACCTACGGCCTGGACCGCGGCTGCGCCCTCGCCGTCGCCGCCGGGGCCGACGCCATCTGCGTCGGCGGCACCCCCTCCGACGAGGCCGAGGTGCTGCGGCTGCGCGACGCCATCGTGCGGGCCGTGCGCGACGGCGAACTGCCCGAGGAGCGGCTGCACGACGCGGCCGAGCGGGTCAGGGCACTGGCCCGCTGGACCACCGAGGCCCGCGCCCAGGCCCCGGCCGCCGAGGCGGACGGCGACGCCATCGGCCTCGACGCCGCCCGCCGCGCGGTGCGCCTCACCCCGGCGGCCGGCGGCGCCCCCTTCGAGCCGCTCGACCGGGCCCCCTACGTGGCCGCCTTCACCCCGGCGGCCAACGTCGCCGCGGGCACCCAGACCCCGTGGGGCGTGGCCGCCGAGCTGGACCGGCTGCTGCCCGGCACCAGCGCCGGCGACCACACCCACGCCGACGCCGAACGTGCCGGCACCGAGGGGCTGGTGGCCGAGGTGCTGGCCGCCGCCGCCGACCGCCCCGTCGTCGCCGTGGTCCGCGACGCCCACCGCCACCCCTGGATGGCGGACGCCCTGGCGGCCCTCCTCGCCGCCAGGCCAGAGACGGTGGTGGTCGAGATGGGCGTGCCGCACGCCCTCCCGGTCGGCGCCCTGCACGTCGCCACCCACGGCGCCGCGCGGGTCTGCGGCCGGGCCGCCGCCGAGGCCATCACCGGCCACGGGGCGGCGCGTTGACCGCCGGCCGGGCGGCCCCCGACGGGCACCTGCCGGGCAGTGTGATGGCGGCCGAGATGGCCGAACAGCCCGCCGTGCTGCGCCGGATCCTCACCGACGGGGCGGCGCCCATCCGCGCCGTCGCCGACCGGATCGCCGCCAGGAACCCGCGCTTCGTGCTGCTGACCGGCCGCGGCACCTCGGACAACGCCGCCCTCTACGCCAAGTACCTGCTGGAGATCCTGCTCGGCAAGCCCTGTGGCCTCACCTCCATGTCCACCACCACCGCCTACGGGGCCCGGCCCGACCTGACCGACTGCCTGGTGATCGCCGTCAGCCAGTCCGGCGGCTCACCCGACCTGGTGGCCTCCACCACCGCGGCCCGCGACGCCGGGGCGATCACCCTGGCCGTGACCAACAACCCCGGATCCCCGCTGGCCGCCGTCAGCGAGTTCCACATCGACGTGCTGGCCGGGCCCGAGAACGCGCTGCCGGCGACCAAGACCTACACCGCGGAGCTGCTGGCCCTCTACCTCCTGGCCGAGGCCCTGCGCGGCGGCGACGGCGCGGCCGCCGCCGGCCGGCTGCCCGAGCTCGCCGAGCGGATCCTCGACCGGCGGGACGAGGTGCGCGCCCTGGCCGGCCGCTACCGCTTCGCCGAACGCATGGTCATCACCTCCCGTGGCTACGGCTATCCCACCGCCCGTGAGGCGGCGCTCAAGCTGATGGAGACCAGCTACATCCCGGCCCTCGCCTACTCCGGCGCCGACCTGCTGCACGGACCGCTGGCCATGGTCGACAACGTGTCCCCGGTGATCGCCATCGTGCCCGCCGGCCGGGGCGGCCAGGCGCTGCGCCCCGTGCTCGACCGGCTGCGGGACCGGGGAGCCGACCTGGTCGTGGTCGGGCCCGCGCACCAGGCCGAGGCGGCCTCCGCCGGGTTCGCGCTGCCCGCCGAGGGGGTGCCCGAGGAACTCCAGCCGATCCTGGAGATCCTTCCGCTGCAGCGCCTCGCCTACGAGGTGACCCTGGCGCGCGGCCAGGACCCGGACGCGCCACGGGCACTGGCCAAGGTCACCGAGACCCGCTGACGGCGAGCCCGACGAGGACCACGGGGGGCGTCAGAGCAGGGCGCCCCCCGTGGCGTCTATCCACTGGCCGGTGATCCAGCGGCTGTCGCCCGAGGCCAGGAAGCCGGCGATGTCCGCCACATCGGCCGGCATCCCGACCCGGCCGAGCGGCGACTGCCGGGCCGTGGCCTCGCGGGCCACCGCGCTGGACCGCAGCCAGCTCGCGTTCATGTCCGTGTCGATGGCGCCGGGGGCCACCGCGTTGACCGTGATGCCGCGCGGGCCGAGCTCCTTGGCCAGCACCGTGGTGAGCTGGTCGAGAGCGCTCTTCGTCATCGTGTAGGCGACGAGCCCGGGGATCGAACCCGGCTGGTGCGTCAGCCCGGTGGACACGTTGATGATCCGGCCGCCGTCCCGCAGCCGGCTGAGGCCGCGCTGGATCACGAAGAACGGCGCCCTCGCGTTGACCGCGAACATCCGGTCGAACGCCGCGGGGCTGGTCTCCGCGAAGCCCTCCCGCGCCTCGACCACCCCCGCGTTGTTGACCAGGATGTCGACGCCTTCCGCATGGGCGTCGAACGCGGCCCACAGCGCCTCCGCGTCGCCCGGCTCGCCGAGCTCGGCCCGGATGGCGAAGGCGCTGCCGCCCGCGGCCTCCACGGCCGCCACCGCCTCCTTCGCCGCCACCTCGTTCGACCCGAAGTGGACGGCGACCCGGGCGCCCTCCCGCCCCAGCCGCTCGGCGATCGCCCGCCCGATGCCCCGGCTGCCGCCGGTGACCAGCGCCGTCTTCCCGCTGAGTGATCCCATCTCGCTCTCCGAATTAACTAGTGGTCGCTACAGAAGTGACCCTAGCAGCCATTCCCGAGCGATCGCTATAGAATTCCCCCGTGAGTGGGAGACAGCGCGGCAGACCACGGTCCTTCGATCGGGAGACGGCCCTGGAGAGGGCCATGCGGGCCTTCTGGGAGCACGGCTACGAGGGCACCTCGGTGGCCGACCTGACCCGGGCGATGGGCATCGGCGCGCCCAGCCTCTACGCGGCGTTCGGCGACAAGAAGACGCTCTTCGAGGAGGCCACCGAGTCCTACGTCCGGCAGTACGGCGGGTTCGTCGGCCGCGCGATGGTCGAGGAGCCCACGGCCAGGGCGGCGATCGGCCGTGCCCTGCGCGAGGCCGCCGTCGAGTACACGGAGCCCGGCAGGCCCACCGGCTGCCTGGTGATCTCAGCGCTCGTGACCTACTCGGAGTCCGCCGAGGAGGTGGCCGAGGGGTTGCGCGTGATGCGCGAGCACAACGTGGCCGCCTTCGAGCGGCGCGTCCGCCAGGACGTCGACGCCGGCCTGCTGCCCGAGTCCACCGACGCGACCGCGCTCGCCAGGTTCGCCGGCGCCGTGATGCAGGGCATGAGCCAGCAGTCGCGGGACGGCGCGAGCCGGGCGGAGTTGACGGCGGTGGCCGAGGCCGCGATGGGCTGCTGGCCGGCCGAGCGGGAAACCGAGCCGAAAGCCGAGCCGAAAGTCGAACCGGAACGGGCGCGGGAGCCCTGAGACACCCGCGGGCCGCGGCGCCGGCGAGGGACCCTCAACCCTCTCGGCACCGCAGCCCGGAGCGATACGGGCCCGTTGACGCCGTCAGGGCAGAGAGCGCCAGGGGCCTCGCTCTGCCCTCCTGTGCGGGGAGGGCAGAAGTCTCAGAAGCCTCATTGTCGAGTCCCCCCATTCTGAACCGCGCCCGCCGCGTGTGTCCATGCTCTGAAGGGACTTCCTGCCCACACCCGCCGCGCGCCATCGTTTCTTGAGCGCATCCACCGGCGCGCGCTCCCGGATGGCCGCCGCCCCGACCGCGGCGTGCGCCCCCGGTAAGCTCGCGGTGTGCCATCCATGAACGACCTCGTCCGCCAGCACACCGACCTCGGGGAGCGCGACCTCGAGTGGCTCCACCTGCTGGTCTCCGAGTGGCAGCTGCTCTCGGACCTGTCCTTCGCGGACCTGGTCCTGTGGCTGCCCACCCGGGACGGCACCCGCTACGTCTCGGTCGCCCAGATGCGGCCCAACACCGGCCCCACCTCCTACCAGGACGACATGGTCGGCCACCTGGTGCCCCGCGGCCGCCGCCCGCTGCTCGACGTCGCCCTCGACGAGGGCCGGATCGTGCGCGAGGGCGACCCGGAGTGGCGTGAGGAGGTGCCGGTGCGGGTGGAGTCCATCCCGGTGCGCCGGGAGGGCCGGGTGCTCGGCGTGATCGCGCGGAACACCAATCTGCTGACCGTGCGCACCCCGAGCCGCCTCGAACTCACCTATCTGCAGAGCGCGTCCGACCTGGCCCAGATGATCGCCGCCGGCAGCTTCCCGTTCCCCGGACAGCAGGTCGGCATGGACCGGGCCCCCCGGGTCGGCGACGGCTTCATCCGGCTCGACGCGGAGGGCGTCGTCCTCTACGCGAGCCCCAACGCGCTCTCCGCCTACCACCGGCTCGGCCTGGCCGCCGACCTCGTCGGGCTGCCGCTCGGGCCGACCACCGCCGACCTCGCGCCCACCCGGGGCGCGGTCGACGAGTCGCTGGTCAAGCTCGCCAGCGGCTGGGCCCCCCGGGAGGCCGAGATCGAGGGCAACGACTGCGTGATCCAGCTGCGCGCCATCCCGCTCAAACCCAAGGGGGAGCGCATCGGTTCGCTGATCCTGCTCCGCGACGTGACCGAGCTGCGGCGCCGCGAGCGGGAGTTGATCACCAAGGACGCCACCATCCGGGAGATCCATCACCGGGTGAAGAACAACCTGCAGACGGTGGCCGCCCTGTTGCGGCTCCAGTCCCGGCGGATCGGCGCCACCGGCGACAGCAGCGCCCAGGCCGCGCTCGACGAGGCGGTCCGCCGGGTCGGCTCGATCGCCATCGTCCACGAGACGCTCTCCCAGAACCTGGACGAGCGGGTGGAGTTCGACGAGATCGCCGACCGGGTGATCGCCATGGTCGCCGAACTCTCCCCGGACGGACGGGTGTCGGCTCGCCGCGCCGGGAAGTTCGGGATACTCGACGCCGAGACCGCGACGCCGCTCTCCATGGTGCTGACCGAGGTGCTGCAGAACGCGCTCGAGCACGCCTTCGGCCCCGACCAGCAGGGCACCATCGAGGTCGGCGCCACCCGCGGCGAGGTCAGGCGCGGGCGCGGCCGGCTGCTGGTCACCGTGCAGGACGACGGGCGCGGCCTGCCGGCCGGCTTCGATCCGCGCAGCGGCGGCAACCTCGGGCTGCAGATCGTCCGGACGCTGGTGGAGGGGGAGTTGGGCGGCCGCTTCGACATGGTGCCGGTCGGCGAGGGCACCAGCGGCACCCGGGTGGTGCTCGACATCCCGCTGGAGCAGCACAAGCGCTGACCGCACGGACACCGGGCGGGAGTTGGGCGAAGGCCAGGCGAAGGCACGGTCACAGGTGTGACCGGCGGTGCGGTCCCCGGAGATGTGGTCTCGATGGTGCGGACAAGCGAAAGCCCCGATCCGGCGTGGCCGTTGCCACGGGATCGGGGCTCAACGCTTGTTCGCGATCCGCACCCTGGGTGCTACGCGTGCTGCGACTCGGGGCAGCTGTGGGGGGCTCTCCCGGCGGCGCCGTCCACTTCTGGGACGTCAGCCACGAGAGGGGGGCGACCGTCAGCAGGTCATCGGACGGTGCTCAGGCCGTGGCCTTGCGCGCCCGGTTGCGAGCGGCGCGGCGCTTCATCGCACGGCGCTCGTCCTCGCTCATGCCGCCCCAGACACCGGAGTCCTGGCCGGACTCCAGAGCCCACTGCAGGCACTGCTCCATGACGGGGCAGCGGCGGCAGACGGCCTTGGCTTCCTCGATCTGCAGCAGCGCAGGACCGGTGTTGCCGATGGGGAAGAACAGCTCGGGGTCTTCCTCGCGGCAAACGGCGCTGTGACGCCAGTCCATGTCTGCTCCATCTCCTGCACGTTGCAGTTACATTGCTTGTGAATGTGAACGCTTTCACGAATCCCCCGACAAAAGACGACCGGTTGCTCGGATGGTCTTCTGACGGCGACCTGAGGAGGTCTGCAATCCCGCTGGGCGGAGAAGGGGGGTTCGGGCTCTCAAGGTGCCGATGGTTCGGCCGTCCCGATCGCCATGAAGAGGTTCGCAAACCTCGGCGGCGGATACAACCCCTTCCGGAAAGTTTTTTTTGAATCCTTGGTGTCGCCTTGCTCACAGCCCTACTTCCCTCGGGTGGGGTCTGCGCTAAACGTTCGAGTGCAAGGACTTTCCGCCGTTCTGCTCACACAATCACACGCAGTGCACGGCGCACGCCTGTGAACGAGACACTGGTTCGCAGCCCCAGGTGGTCACCATCAAGCTGAAACGGCTGTGGCGCCTGCGATTGCAAGGTGAAGCTCGTCTCATCGTGCAGGGACACGACATGCTTGCCGCTCATCCCGCGCTCCGGCGACGAGGACAGCAGCTGGGTGGTGAAACGGGCCAGCGCGGCGGATGACAGCCGGGTAACGGCCGTGAGGTCGAGCCCGGTGTCGAAGGAGGCCCGGGGCGCCGCGTAGATCGGTCGGTTGCCGAAGAAGGTCCACGGCGCGGTGTTGCACACTATCGTCAACACCAGCCCGTCCACCGGGGCTTGGCCGTCCCGCAGCAGGCTGATCGTGCCGTGGTGGCGCTGCTGCCGGTCGTCCGTGAAGTGCCGCACCGCCTGCCGCACATAGAGGGAGTGCGTGGAGCGCTTCCCACGCTCCCGATGGGACTCCACGCGCCCGATCACCCCGGCGTCGAAGCCGAAGCCGGCGCAGAAGGTGAACCAGCGCGCGGGGATCTCGGCGTCCGCCGAGCCGGGGGTGCCGGTGACCAGGCCGAGGCCGATCTCCCGGGAGCTGTCGTCCCGCAGCGCGCCGAGCAGCGCGCCCGTGGCCTCCACCGCGTCGTTGGGCAGGCCGAGCGCCCTGGCGAACACGTTGGTCGAGCCGCCGGGGACCACGGCGAGGCTCGGCAGCCGGCCGCCGTTGGGGCCGTGGTGCAGCAGCCCGTTGACCACCTCGTTGACCGTGCCGTCTCCGCCGAGGGCGATCACCAGGTCCGTGGTGCCCTGCTCGGCCGCCTGGCGGGCGAGCTCCCTGGCGTGACCGCGGTACTCCGTGGCGGCGACCTCCAGTTTGAGGTCGCTGGCGAGGGCGTGGGCCAGCACGTCACGGGTCCGCGCACTGGTGGTGGTGGCGACCGGGTTGACCACGAGAAGTGCGCGCATGAAGTGCAGAGTACCCAGGCCAGGGCGGTGGGGGCGGCGGCGCCCGGCGCTACCCTGGCCAGGTGAGCGAGAACGGCGGTGGGGGAGCGGCCCCCGAGATGATCGACCGGCCGCGCACGGTGAGCGTCGCGGCGCTGCTGTGCGGGCTGCAGGGCGTGGTGGTCGCGGGTCTCGGCGTGGTCCTGCTGGCGCTCGCGGTGCTCGACGAGCCGGCGGACATGGCGCAGGCGGTGACCGGCGCGCTGACGGTGTCGGCGCTCGCGGTGCTGCCGCTGGCCGCCGGTCACGGGCTGTGGCGGCTGCGTCGCTGGAGCCGCGGCCCCGCGGTGGTGATGCAGCTGCTCGCGCTGCCGGTGGCCTTCACGCTGCTGGGCAGCGGCCGGCTGTGGCCGCTGGCCGCGGCAGGGCTCGGGGTCTCGGCGGTGGCCGTGCTCGGCTGCCTCGTCAACCCGACCGCAACCGCGGCCCTCGGCGTCGGCCCGCCGGGGCCCGAGCGGGCCGGCTAGGCGGATCCGGCGGCCCCGACGCGCCGCCGCCCCCTACTCCCTCACCCCTACTCCTCGACGAGCAGCTTCTCGCGGAGCTGGGCGAGGGTTCTGGCCAGCAGCCGGGAGACGTGCATCTGGGAGATGCCGACCTCCTGGGCGATCTGCGACTGGGTCATGTTGCCGAAGAACCGCAGCAGCAGGATCTTCTTCTCCCGCGGCGGCAGCTCCTCCAACAGCGGCTTGAGGGACTCCCGGTACTCCACGCCCTCCAGCGCGTCGTCCTCGGCGCCCAACGTGTCGGCGACGGCGGGGGATTCGTCGTCGGTGTCCGGCACGTCGAGGGAGAGGGTGCTGTACGCGTTGGCCGACTCCAGGCCCTCCAGCACGTCCTCTTCCGAGATGTTCAGCCGGCGGGCCAGCTCGTGCACGGTGGGCGCGCGGCCGTGCTGCTGGGAGAGCTCGGCCGTGGCCTGGCCGAGCGAGAGCCGGAGCTCCTGCAACCGGCGCGGCACCCGGACCGCCCAGCCCTTGTCGCGGAAGTGCCGCTTGATCTCCCCGACCACGGTGGGTGTGGCGTAGGTGGAGAACTCGACGCCGCGCTCGGGGTCGAACCGGTCCACGGACTTGATCAGGCCGATGGTGGCGACCTGGGTCAGGTCGTCGAGCGGCTCGCCGCGGTTCCGGAAGCGCCTGGCGAGATGCTCCACCAGCGGCAGGTGCATCCTGACCAGGCTGTTGCGCAACTCGGCGCGCTCCGCCGACCCCTCGGGCAGACCGCGCAGCTCGATGAAGAGTTCGCGGGCGGCGGTCCGGTCGTGCGGATCCGGCACGACGCGGCGCGGCGCCGGCCGCACCGGCTCCGACTGCCCGGGGATCGCGGCCGCTGGCGCGGTCGCCGTCTGTTCCACCTCGTTCACCTCGGCCCCCTCATCGTGTGACGGGCCCCGATCGCCGGTCACGGCGCTCCGGGGGCGGCGCCGCGCTTCTTGTGCAGGCTGATGCTGACCGTCTTGTCCTCGCCGACGGCCGACTCGACCTCGCCGGCCAGCGCGGTCAGCACCGTCCACGCGAAGGTGTCGCGCTCCGGCGCGTGCCCCTCGGTGGTCGGCGCCGAGACGGTGACCCGCAACGCGTCGCCCACGAGCGTGAACACGCAGTCGAGGACGCTGCCTGGCTTGGCCTGTTGCAGCAGGATGGCGCACGCCTCGTCGACCGCGATGCGCAGGTCCTCGATCTCGTCGAGGGTGAAGTCCAGCCGGGCCGCGAGGCCGGCCGTGGCCGTGCGCAGCACCGACAGATAGGCGCCGGCGGCCGGCAGTCGGACTTCCACGAAGTCCTGCGATCCGGGCTCACCTGGGATTGGGGACACCCTCACCTCCACAGAGACTCACACTTATTGAGCGCTCCCTGGCACCTGCCGGATGCCCTGGTACGCCCTGTGACGCTACCGCGATCCCCGGCACGCTGTCGCCTGCCGTGAGCAGCGCCGGCGGACCCCGACCACCTCGACGGTATTACTCATCGTAATGCATCAGGTGCTTACTGTGGCCAGGGGTGCGGCGTCAATTCCTCGGCGACGACGCGGCGTTGCGGGGTGGGGCAGCGCCATGATCATTGATCGTACTGCGCCCGCGGCGCGGTGCCGTCAGGCCCAGCCGGGCAGGGTGATCTCGGGGACGCCCGACAGGCACCGCTGGATGACCCGCTCCTCGCCGAACACCAGCGGCTCCGGTATCGCGGTGACCGGCACCCACTCGACCCGGGAGTGCTTCTCCGGCTCCAGGTTCCGCAGGGTGCCGCTCCACCGGTGGGCCGTGAAGATCACCGTGACGAAACCGTTGGGCGACTCGACGCCGTGGGCGCCGTGCACCACGTGGGTCAGGCGCAGGTCGGCCGGGTCGACCACCAGATCCGTCTCCTCCCTGAGCTCGCGGACGGCGGTGACGGTGACCGGCTCTCCCGGATCGCTCTTGCCGACCGGCAGATCCCAGTGGCCGGGGGCGAACTTGGCCTTCGGGCCGCGCTGGAGCAGCACGACGCGCTCCGCCGCCAGGTCGTGCACCAGCACGGCGGCGGCCAACAGGGTCATCGAGCGGGTCGCGGGGGGCAGGGAAACCTCGGGTGGTGCCATGCCCGCCACCCTAGGACGTGCCACCGACAGCGCCGCCGGCGCCCGGGGGCTCCAGCAGCGCGAAGGCGCGCGCCAACAGCGCGGCCCGGTCGGCCTGCCCGCCGGTGCGCAACCACTCGTCCGCAGCGGCGTCCAGCGCCGTGGCGGCCGCGCCGGTGAGCAGATCGGCGGTGAACGCGTCGAGGCGCGCGCCGGGGCGTGTACGCAGCGCCTCGGCGACCAGCGCGCGCAACTCGTCCCGCTTCTGCGCGAGTCGGGCGCGCAGCGCCGGGGACGACTCGATCAGCCGGAGCCCGGGCAGCTCGCGCTGGGCGGCGTGGATCCGGTCCTGCCAGCCGGCCAGCGCCGTGGTCAGGCTCCGCCAGGGCGGCTCGTCGGCGGGGCGCGCGCGGATCTCCTCCGCGATCCGCGCCGCCATCAGCTCCAGCTCGCCGAAGACCACGTCCTCCTTGGTCGGGAAGTACCGGAAGAAGCTGCGCTTGGACATGCCGGCCGCCCGCGCCACGTCCTCGACGGTCGTCTCCTCGTAGCCCCGGGTCGTGAACAGGTCGAGCGCCAGCCCGGCCAGCTCGTCCCTGACCGCGCGCCGGGTGCGTTCGCGCAGGCCACCGGGCTCCTCCTCGTCGCTCCGCATCCCCCGAGTCTAGGGAGTCGGGGCGCGGTGGCTAACATGTCACCCGGTGACAATCGAGTCATCGCATGAAGAGTTCGGGGAGTGTGATGGGCGTGCGCGACAGGACGGTCCTGGTGACGGGGAGCACCGGCGGAATCGGCCGGGAGACGGCCCGGGGGCTCGCCGCCCTCGGCGCCCGGGTGGTCGTGGTGGGGCGGGACGGCGGCCGGGCCGAGGCGGTGGCCGCCGAGATCGGGCGCGCCACCGGCAACCCGGCGGTGTCGGCGTGCGCCGCCGACCTGACCCTGCTGGCGGACGTGCGCCGGCTGGCCGCCGAGGTGACCGAGCGGCACGGCCGGCTCGACGTGCTGGTCAACAACTTCGGGACGAACCCGGCGGACCGCACCCTCACCGCGGACGGCGTGGAGACCGCCTTCGCCGCCAACGTGCTGGCGCCCTACGTGCTCACCACCGGGCTGCTGCCGGCGCTCACCGCCGCCGGCGGCGGGGCCCGCGTGGTCAACGTCACCGGCGGCCTCCCCGACGGGCCGATCGACCCGGCCAACCTGCAGGGCGAACGGCGCTACCGCGGCTGGACGTTCAGCCACTACAACCACACCAAGACCGCGCTGATGGCCATGAGCCTCGCCCTCGCGGAGGAGTGGGCCGACGACGGCGTCACGGTGAACGTGGCCTACCCGGGCCACGCCTACACGCCGGGCAACCGGGCCACCCCGGCCCGCGCGTTCCCCTACGCCTACCGGCCGTTGGCCCCGCTGATCAGGCTCCTCGGCCCCGTGCTGCTCGGCGACCTGGCCCGGCCGGCCAGGTCGAGCGTGCGGCTGGCCAGCGACCCCGAGCTGGCGGGAGTCACCGGCGTCTACGTCAACAGCGAAGGAAGGCGGGCCCGTTGGCCGAGGAGCGTGCTGGACGAGGGGAACCGGGCCGCCGTGCTCGAACTCTGTGCCCGCCTGGCGGCGGTGCCGGGTGGTGCGGAGGGGTGATCGGCGGCGGGGGTGAAAAGCGGTGACAGAAAAAAACCGCCGCTCGCTGGCGGCGGTCGGAATTCCCCGCTATATTTCTTGGTTTGGCACGCTCGAAACGATATCAATGCGTAGCCATCCAGGGGAAATTCTAGCGAGGTGGAGTCGGGAATGTCAAGCGGCGAAATCGGCGACCAGGAACAGGAATACCTGACCCAACTCTACGGTCGGCTCGACGCCCTGCGCGGCGAGACCAGGGGCCGCCTCGACCAGGTCCTGGCCAGCACCGGCCTCGGCCACCAGGGCCTCGCCGAACGGGACGTCGCGGCGGCCGAGTTGGCCGGTCGGGTCGCCAGGCTCGACTCCGTCGAGAACGGCCTCTGCTTCGGCCGGCTCGATATGCGCGACGGCGAGCGCCGGCATATCGGCCGCATCGGAATCCTCGACGACACCGTCGACTACGAGCCGCTGTTGATCGACTGGCGCGCCCCCGCCGCCCGCCCGTTCTATGTCGCCACCGCCGTCTCCACGGAGAACGTCAGACGCCGGCGGCACATCAGGACCGAGGGCCGGACGGTCACCGGGGTGCGGGACGAGGAGTTCGACCACGGCGCGGCCGAACTCACCGGCGACTCGGCCCTGTTCGACGCGCTCAACGCCGCCAGGACGGGCCGGATGGCCGACATCGTGGCCACCATCCAGGCCGAACAGGACGAGATCATCCGCGCCCACCACGCGGGCGTCCTCGTCGTCCAGGGCGGTCCCGGCACCGGGAAGACCGCCGTCGCCCTGCACCGCGCCGCCTACCTCCTCTACACCCGCCGCGAACGGCTCGCCAGGAGCGTCGTGTTGGTCGTCGGCCCCAACGCCACCTTCCTGCGCTACATCGGCGACGTCCTGCCCTCGCTCGGCGAGACCGGGGTGCTGCTCGCCACCGTCGGCGAGCTCTTCCCCGGCGTGCGCGCCGACCTCGCCGAGCCGCCGGAGACGGCCGAGCTGAAGGGCCGGCTCGCCATGGCCGAGGTGATCGCCGCCGCCGTCCGCGACCGGCAGCGCGTCCCCGACGAGGGCGGCCACCTCGCGATCGAGCACGAGGGCGAGACCGTCTCCCTGGACCGCGCGACCTGCCTGCGGGTCCGCGCCCTGGCCCGGGAGACCGACCTCCCGCACAACGAGGCCCGCCCGCACTTCAGGCGCCTGCTGATCGAGGAGCTGGCCCGCGCCGCCGTCGCCCGCTACGGCACCGACCCGCTCTCCGGCGGTTCCCTGCTAGGCGAGGCCGACCTGGAGATCATCACCGCCGAACTCCGGGCCAACCCCGACGTCATGGCCGCCGCCGAGGCGATGTGGCCGCTCCTCACGCCCCGGCGGCTGCTCGCCGAGCTCTACGCCTCGCCCCGCCGGCTGGCCGCCGCCGCGCCCGACCTCACCCCGGCCGAGCGCGCCGCGCTGCTCCGCGGCGCGCACCGCGGCTGGAGCCCGGCCGACGTGCCGCTGCTCGACGAGGCCGCCGAGCTGCTCGGCGTCGACGACCGCGCGGAGCGCGCCGCCGCCGCGGCCGAGCACGAGGAACGGCTGGTCCTCGCCCAGGAGGCCCTGGACGTGGCCCACGGTTCGCGCTCCACCGACTTCGACGACGGCGAGGTGTCCGAACTCCTCACGGCCCGTGACCTGTTGGACGCCGAGGCGCTGGCCGGGCGGTACCAGGAGGCCGACCACCGCAGCCCGGCGGAACGGGCCGCCGCCGACCGCACCTGGGCCTTCGGCCACGTCGTGGTGGACGAGGCCCAGGAACTCTCCCCGATGGCCTGGCGGTTGCTGATGCGGCGCTGCCCTGCCCGGTCCATGACGATCGTCGGCGACATCGCCCAGACCGGCGAGCTGGGCGGCGCCCCCTCCTGGGAGCGGATGCTCGGCCCACACCTCGGGAACCGCTTCCGGCTCGCCGAGCTGACCGTCAACTACCGCCTGCCGGCCGAGATCGCCGAGCTGGCCGCCGCGGTGCTGCGCCGCATCGACGCCGGCCGGACCGCGCCGCGCGCCGTGCGGGCCGCCGGCGTCGCGCCCTGGCGGGCGCCCGTGCCGGCGGACGAACTGGCACTCGCCGCGGCCGGGTTGGCGGCCCGCGCGCGGGCCGGCGTCGGCGCCGGCCGGCTCGCGGTGATCGCGCCCACCTGGCGGCTCGCCGCGCTCGGCGCGACGGTGGGCGAGGCGGCGCGGGACCGCGTCGACGTGCTGGACCCGAGGTCGGCCAAGGGGCTCGAGTACGACACGGTGATCGTCGTCGACCCCGACGGCATCGTCGCCGAGTCGCCACGCGGCCTGAACGACCTCTACGTCGCCCTGACCCGCCCCACCCAGCGGCTCGCCGTCCTGCACGACGCCGCCCGCCGCCCCGCGCCGCCGCTCGACGCGCTGTCAGCCCCGTGAGCGCCGGGGCCTCAACCGAGCGACGGCACCGAAACCGAGTCCGCGACCGACTCCGACGCCGAGTCGGGCAGCGGCAGTTCGGCCCAGATGATCTTGCCGTTCGGCGTGTGGCGGCTGCCCCAGCGCCGGGCGAGCTGGGCGACCAGCATCAGGCCGCGCCCCGTCTCGTCGAGCGAGCGGGCGCGGCGCAGGTGCGGGGCCGTGCTGCTGGCGTCGCAGACCTCGCAGATCAGCGCCTTGTCCAGGATCAACCGCAGCCGGATCGGCGGGCTCGCGTGCCGGATCGCGTTGGTGACCAGCTCGCTGGTGATCAGCTCGCTGGTCAGGATCTCCGCCTCGTCCAACCCCCAGTCCTCGAGCCGCTGCCGCACCCGCCCCCGCACCTCGCCGACCGAGGCCGGGATGGCCGGCACGTCCCAGTACGCCGTCTGGTCCGCGCCGAGCGCGCGGGTGCGGGCCACCAGCAGCGCCACGTCGTCCAGCGCGCCGCCCGTCGGGAGCAGCGCGTCGAGCACCGTGTCGCAGAGCGATTCGAGCGGATCCCTCCGGTGGCCGTCGAGCACGTCGCGCAGCAGCGCGAACCCCGTGTCGATGTCCCGCTCGCGGCTCTCCAACAGGCCGTCCGTGCAGAGCGCCAGCAGGCTGTGCTCGGGCAACTCGCGCTCCACCGCCTCGAACGGCAGGCCGCCCACCCCGAGCGGCGGCCCCGCCGGCACCCGCAGCACCTCGGGCTCCCCGCCGGGCGGGAGCAGCACCGGCGGCGGGTGCCCGGCCCTGGCCAGCTGGCAGACCCGCGACACCGGGTCGTAGACCGCGTAGAGACAGGTCGCGCCGACGTCGCCGCCCGCCTCGAGGTCGCCGGTCTCCATGGCGAGCCTGACCACCAGGTCGTCGAGGTGGGTGAGCAGTTCGTCGGGCGGCAGGTCGACGTCCGCCAGCGTGCGGACCGCCGTGCGCAGCCGGCCCATGGTGGCCGACGCCTGGACCCCGTGCCCGACGACGTCGCCCACCACCAGCGCCACCCGGGCGCCGGAGAGCGGGATGACGTCGAACCAGTCGCCGCCCACCCCCGCGTGCGGCCCCGCCGGCTGGTAGCGGGAGGCGGTGGCCACCGCGGTCGGCTTCGGCAACACCCGGGGCAGCAGGTTGCGTTGCAGCGTCAGCGCCACCTCGCGCTCCCGGGTGTAGCGGCGGGCGTTGTCCACGCAGACGGCGGCCCTGGCAGCGATCTCCTCGGCCAGCAGCACGTCGTCGTGGACGAACGGCTCGGGGCGCCGGTGCCGTGCGAACATCGCCACCCCCAGGGTGATGCCGCGAGCGGTGATCGGCGCCAGCATCACCGAGTGGATACCGAAGCCGCGTACCCGGGCCAGCCGGTCGGGGCGCTCGGCGAACCAGGGGCCGAGCGCGGGGTCGTCGATGGCGTAGCGCAGCGAGCGGCCGCCGCGCAGCGCGTGGGACTGCGGCGCGTGCTCCGAGTAGCTCGTCACCGTGCCCGTCAGCACCAGCGCCTCGGGGCAGCCCGCCAGGACCGAGCGCTGGGCGGCCCGGCGCATCGTCTGGTGCCAGGGCTCCGTCGGGCGGCCGACGACCGGCTCCTCGAGCAGGTCGACGGTGATGAGGTCGGCCAGGAACGGGACGCAGACCTCCGCCAGCTCCTCTGCCGTTCGGGTGACGTCGAGCGAGCTGCCGATGCGCGCCGCGGCGTCGTTGAGGACGGCGAGCCGCTGCCTGGCCGCGTACTCCTCCGTGGTGTCGGTGGCGGTCAGACAGATGGCGCGCAGCCGCCCCGACCGGTCGCGGAGCGGGGTGAAGGCGGCGGACCAGGCGTGTTCCCGCCGCTCGCCGCCGGTGCGCAGGAAGGTGTTGAGGTCCTGGCGGCGGCCGGTGTCCCTGGCATGGGCCAGATACCGCTCCAGGTCCTGGCTCTGCGGCTTGCCGCCGATCTCGGAGAGCCGGAGCCCGCGCGCCTCGTCCTCGGTGAGCCCGACGGCGCGCGCCATCTCGCCGTTCCAGCGCCGCAGCCGCAGGTCCTCGTCGTAGATGGCCATCGCGGCCGCCGTCTGCTCGAACGCGAGCTCGGCCAGCTCCCGCTCGCCGGGGCGCGGTTCGCGGCCGGCCAGCGCGGTGACCACCAGCCAGCCGTCGCCGCCCTCCTCCGGCGTCCTGCGGTGGGCGATCAGGTGGGCCCGCACCTGGTGGCCGGCGCCGTGGCGCAACGCCAGGGCACCGTTCCAGCGGGAGCGGCCGGCCAGCGACTCGACGGCGCCCGGCGGCGGGTCCTCGGCGAGCAGTTCGGCCGCCGGCCGGCCCACCACGTCCTCGGCGGGGCGGCCGAGCAGCGCCTCCGCGCCTTCGTCCCAGGAGACGACCTTCCCCGAGCCGTCCACCACGGCGCTGGCGACCGCCGGCGGTGTCGGTTCCGAGTCGTCCATGGCTGCGCCGTCCCGTCTGGCCAGGTCACGGGCGGGTGCCCGTGTGATCAGGTTCGGGCACCGGGCGAGCGGCCTCAACCGAGGCGGGTCCCGGGCGGCCTGCGGGAACCCGGGGGCCGGCCGCGGACAGCGGAGGTCGAGGCCGGCACGGTCCTCGGCACCTCGGCAGTGCTGGAGCGGGCCGTGGTGGACGAGGTCGGCACCCGACCGTAGCTCGAACGGCGCATAGAAAAGCGCCCCGTTCCTTCGGGAACGGGGCGCCTTCGTACGACCGGTCAGGCCTTCTTGGTCTCCCAGAAGATCTTGTCGACCTGGGCGATGTAGTCGAGCGCCTTCTGGCCGGTGGCCGGGTCGGTGGACCCCTTGGCGGCACTGAGCGCCTTCAGCGTCTCGTTCACCAGCTGGTGCAGCTCCGGGTACTTCTCGAAGTGCGGGGGCTTGAAGTAGTCGCTCCAGAGCACCGAGATGTGGTGCTTGGCCAGCTCGGCCCGCTCCTCCTTGATGGTGGTGGCGCGGGCGCGGAAGTGCGGGTCCTCGTTGGCCTGGTACTTCTCCTGGATGGCCTTGACCGACTCGGCCTCGATGCGGGCCTGGGCCGGGTCGTAGACACCGCAGGGGAGGTCGCAGTGGGCGCTGACCTTCACCTTCGGGGCGAACAGGCGGGAGAGCATGGAGCTGTCCTTCCTCGTGATCGTCTTCTCTCCGGCGACATTACTCCGTGCAGGGCAGGTTTTCCCGGGCGGGCCGGGCGGTGCGGCCCGGCTTAGGCCAAAAGTCCAATGCGGGAGTGGGCCTGATGGCGGACCATGACGGTGGAGGAGTGGTGCGCGATGAAGCTGGGGCTTGCCGAGGTCTACAACCCCTCGATGCTGCCCACCCTGCGCCCCGGCGACCAGCTGCTGCTGGGGTACGGGGCCCGGGTGCGGCCGGGGGACGTGGTCGTGGTGCGGCACCCCTTCCAGCACGACCTGCTGATCGTCAAGCGCGCGGCGGAGCGGCGGAGCGGCGGCTGGTGGGTCGTCGGGGACAACCCGCTTGTCACCAACGACAGTCGGGAGTTCGGCGTGGTGCCCGACGGCCTCGTGGTGGCGCGCGCGGTGCTGCGGCTGCGCCCGCCGCTGCGGCATCAGCGTTCCGCGGTGTCGGTGCTCGGCTGGCTGCCGTCCTCGGTGCGGCCGCTCCGGGCCCGCTCGCGGCGCCTGCGGGCGCGGTAGGCGGCGACGTTGGCCCGGGTGGCGCAGCGGTCCGAGCAGTAGCGCTTGGAGCGGTTTGTCGACGTGTCGATATAGGCGTTGCGGCAGGGCGCGGCCTCGCAGACGCCGAGCCGGTCGACGCCGAGGTCGGTGAGCTGGAACGCCAGCCCCATGCAGGCGATCGCGGCGTAGCCGGCGGTGGCGTTGGACGGGTGCTCCGCCAGGTGCAGATGCCAGTTGGGGCGGCCGGAGACGGTGAGTTCGTCGTGCCCCGAGATCTGCGGGCTGGCCGGATACTCGAGCAGCAGCGCGTTCAGCAGGTCGACGGCCTGCGCCTCGTCGCCGGCCGCGGCCGCGGTGAAGACGGCGCGCAGCCTGCCGCGCACGCCGCGCAGCCGGGTCACGTCCGCGTCCCCCACCCGGCGGGCCGCGTGCCGGTGGCCGCCGAAGAGGGCGCGCACGGCCTCGACCGAGGTGAGGGTGTCGGTGCCGCGCAGCGGCTCCTCGGTGTTCACCAGCCGGACGGCGAAATCCGAGTAATAGGTCAGTTCCAATGGCGTTCCTTACCGCGGGCGGCCTCGGGTTCACAGGGTACCGGTAAGGGGTAAGGTTCGAGACCAACTATTACCTTGAATCGTCCCGGGAAGGGTTCGCATGGCGGACTGGCAGGCGTGGCAGGACAGTTGGGACCGGCAGCAGGAGTACTACCTGCCGGACCGCGAGGAGCGCTTCCGGGTGATGCTGGACGCCGTCGAGGCGCTGGTGGGCGACCGACCCCGCGTCCTCGACCTGGCCTGCGGCACCGGCACCATCACGGCCAGGCTGCTGCGGCGCTTCCCCGACGCGGTGACGACGGGCGTCGACCTCGACCCGGCGCTGCTGACCATCGCCCGCGGCCACTTCGCCGGCGACGAGCGGACGAGCTTCGTCACGGCCGACCTGACGGACCCGGAGTGGCCCGCGCTGCTGCCGTACGACTCCTACGACGCGGTGCTCACCGCGACCGCGCTCCACTGGCTCAGGCCGGACGCGCTGCGCGACCTGTACGGCCGCCTCTTCGGCCTCGTCAGGCCAGGCGGCGTGCTGCTCAACGCGGACCACATGCCCGACCCGTCGACACCGCGGATCAACGCGGCCGAGCGGGCCCTCACGGAGACCAGGCAGGCGGGCGAGCGCGCCGAGGGCGCCCAGGACTGGGCGGCCTGGTGGGCCGCGGCGGCGGCCGCGCCCGAACTGGCCGAGGCCGCGAGGGCGCGGTTCGCGATCCACGGCAACCCGGCCGACGAGACGCACGCCGCGGGCGACCACTCGGAAGAGGGAATCCGCCCGGCCACGTGGCATGTCTCGTCGCTGCGCGACGCGGGCTTCACGGAGGTACGGACCGCCTGGAGCTCCCTCACCGACGCGGTCATCCTGGCCCTCCACTAGGGTCCGGCCGGTCGTGGCCTGGCCGGCCCGGGCTTTCGTGGCGGGGCGGGTGGGTGGCGGCCCATCTGCCGCCCGCGGCCCGGACCTTCCGCTGTCCCGGCGGACGGGCGGCCCGCCGGCGGCTTGCGGCCGATCCGGCCTGCCGGCCGGTCCCGCCCTGGCGGGGCGGTCGTCGGCCCTCTGGGCCGGATGCCGTGACGCCGGGGGCGCCCGCCCAGGCCGCGCGGCGGCCGTTGGGGTCCGGGACCGGACGGCACACGGCTGCGGGGCAGCGGCCCGGGACGTTTCGGTGCCGACCGTGCGGCGCGGGTGACGGCCCAGCCGCCGGCCCGCCGGGCAGGCGGACGGCCCGGCCTACCGGCGGCTTGACCGACGGCGGCAGCTGCCGCCGTCCTGCCGGCCGGGTACCGCCGCGGCGAGGCGGGGCATGTCTCCATGCGCGCCGTCCGCAGGCTCCCCGGACGGTGCCCGGCTGGCGGAGCGGGGCTCCCGGCGTCCTGCCGGCCGGGACAGCTGGCGAGCGGACGCCAAGGCGCCTACCGAGGGCCCTCCGCCGTCAGGACGGGCGGCGGGCGGAGGGCCCTTCGAGCCGGTGGCGCCGGCAGGTGGCGCCGGCGCCGGCAGGCGTTACCTCGTGATGGCTTCCTTCTGGGCCGCCTCCGCGACCGCCGCCGAGACGGCGGGGGCGACGCGGGGGTCGAAGGGGGAGGGGATGACGTGGTCGGCGGAGAGTTCGTCCGCGACGACCGCGGCCAGCGCCTCCGCGGCGGCCAGCTTCATGGACTCGGTGATCCGCGTCGCGCCCACCCGCAGCGCGCCCGCGAAGATGCCGGGGAAGGCCAGCACGTTGTTGATCTGGTTCGGGAAGTCGCTGCGCCCCGTCGCGACCACCGACGCGTAGCGGGCGGCGACCTCGGGGTGGATCTCCGGGTCCGGGTTGGCCATCGCGAAGATGAACGCGCCGGGCGCCATCTTCGCCACCGCCGGCTCGGGGACCGTGCCGCCGCTGACGCCGACGAAGACGTCGGCGCCGGTCAGCGCCGTCTCCAGGGAGCCGGTGAGCCCGGTGCCGTTGGTCAGCTCGGCCAACTCCCGCTTCACCGACGTCAGATCGTCGCGGTCCGCGGAGACGATGCCGCGGCGGTCGCAGACCACCACGTCGCCGATGCCGGCGCCGAGCAGGATCTTGGCGATGGCCACCCCGGCCGCGCCGGCGCCGGAGATCACCACCCGCAGGTCGGCGAGCGCCCGGCCGGTCAGCCGTGCCGCGTTCCGCAGGGCGGCCAGCGTCACCACGGCCGTGCCGTGCTGGTCGTCGTGGAAGACCGGGATGTCGAGCCGCTCCTGGAGCTTCCGCTCGATCTCGAAGCAGCGCGGCGCCGCGATGTCCTCCAGGTTGATGCCGCCGAACGACGGGGCGAGCCTGGCCACCGTCTCCACGATCTCGTCGGGGTCCCGGCAGTCGAGCGCGATCGGCACCGCGTCCACGTCGCCGAACTGCTTGAAGAGGATCGCCTTGCCCTCCATCACCGGAAGTGACGCCTCAGGGCCGATGTTGCCGAGGCCGAGCACCGCGCTGCCGTCCGTGACGACGGCGACCACCTGGGACTTCCAGGTGTACTCGTGCACCAGCTCGGGCCGCTCCGCGATCGCCGCGCACACCCGGGCGACCCCGGGCGTGTAGGCGAGCGACAGGTCGTCGCGGTCGCGCACCGGCACCGTGGCCGTGACGGCCATCTTGCCGCCGCGGTGGAGAGCGAACACCGGGTCGAGCCCGTCGTCGAGCCCGTCGTCGAGCCGCGGGTCCGTGAGCTTGTCGTCGCTTGGATTGACGGTCTCCGAAGCCACTGGTCTTACCCCTTTACTGCGTCGCTGATTCGAGGGTGGCCGCTCCCCGATCGGGGAGCGGGCGGGCACCACGTCCGCGGGGGTGGCTGAGCGGACGCCGGACGCGCCGCACACGCGCCCAGGTCCCCGGGTGAGGGGTGTATCGCTTGGTTCTACCTGATCAAGCACTCGGGGCACGAGCGCAATCCGCCACCAGACCGACCCCGACCGTTTTGACGAGTGATCCTCTTGACAGGAGAGGGTGGCAGGCAAAGCATGCGGCCAGGGCACAAAGAGGGGCTACCCGCCCGTCTCGGCGGCCACGGGGGCGTGACGCATCTCTCACCGGCGCGCGGAGTGCGCCAAGGAGGTGAAGGTGCCCGGGAGTTCATCACTCCCGGTAACCGGTACGACGTGTCCGTTATCCGATCTTGACGTTCGCGGCGGCCGCATCCCACGGCCGGAGTGACAGGATGCCCTCCATCACATCACCAGCCCCGTCGTGTCACCCGAAGACGTGTGCCCGGCCCCCTCGGATACTCCGCGACCCCTGGAGGACCAACGCCATGAGCGCCAACCTCGTCCGTCGTCCCCGACGCCGCGCCGCGATCGGCGCCCTCGTCGCCGCCGGCGCGCTGTTGCTCGCCGCGTGCGGCGACCAGACCGACGACGGCGGAAGCGGCGGTGGCGACAACGGTGGTGAGACCCAGGACACCGGCTCCGAGGCGCCCCTCTTCGACCTGCTGCCCGAGGACATCCAGCAGGCGGGCGTGATCAACGTCGGTTCCGACATCGCCTACGCGCCCATCGAGTTCTACGACGAGAACGACGAGGTCGCCGGCATCGACCCGGACATAGCCGCGGCGCTCGGCGAGGCGCTGGGCGTGGAGCTCCGGTTCGAGAACGGCACCTTCGACGGCCTGATCCTCGGCATGAACAACGGCCGGCACGACATCATCATGTCGGCCATGACCGACACCGCCGACCGGCAGGCCGGCGTCAGCGAGGACGCCGAGGGCGGCGCCGACTTCGTCAACTACTTCCAGGCCGGCTCCGCGATCCTCGTCGCGGCCGGCAACCCCGAGGGCATCGCCTCCCTCGACGACCTGTGCGGGCTCACCGTCGCCGCCCAGCAGGGCACGGCCAACGAGGCCGTGATCGAGGCCCAGCAGGAGCAGTGCGACGCGCCGATCGACCCGATCATCAGCGAGGTCGACACCGACACCATCACCGCGCTGCAGAGCGGCCGCGCCGACGCGGCGATCACCGACTTCCCGGTGGCGCTCTACAACGAGCTGAACGCCGGCGGCGGCGAGCTGTTCGAGGTGGTCGGCGACCAGATCGACGCCGCCCCCTACGGCATCGCGGTCAACAAGTCCGACACCGAGCTGCGCGACGCCCTCCAGGCCGCCGTCCAGCAGATCATCGACGACGGCACCTACGCCGACATCCTCACCGAGTGGAACGCGGAGAGCGGCGCCATCGAAGAAGCCACCGTCAACGCCGGCGAGTAGGCGGCGACCGTGGCTGAAGCGACCGAGTCGGCGGAGCCGGTGGAACCGGCGCCCGTCACGAAGGGCGAGGGCCCCCGGCCGGGGGACGAACTCCCGGTGCCGATCAAGGCCGTTCCGGTGCGCCACTACGGCCGTTGGGTGGGTGCCGCCTTCGTGCTGGCGGTACTCGCCATGCTGGTCTGGGCGTTCGCCGGCGCGGACATCAACTGGGGTGTGGTCGGCGACTACCTGGACTACGACACCATCGTCGAGGGTGCCGTCAAGACGCTGTGGATCACCCTGCTCTCCATGCTGCTCGGCGTGGTGCTCGGTGTCGTGCTGGCGGTGATGCGGCTGTCGAGGAATCCGGTGCTCTCCAGCGTCGCGTGGGGCTACATCTGGTTCTTCCGCGGCACGCCCGTGCTGGTGCAGCTCTTCCTCTGGTACAACCTGTCGTTCGTCTTCGACACCGTGAACCTGGGGCCGATCTACAAGAACGAGATGAACGACGTGATGACGCCGTTCCTCGCGGCCCTGCTCGGGCTCGGCCTCAACGAGGCCGCCTACATGGCCGAGATCGCCAGGGCCGGGATCCTCTCCGTCGACGAGGGGCAGACGGAGGCGGCGCACGCGCTCGGCATGAGCAGCGCCAAGACCACCCGGCGGATCGTGCTGCCGCAGGCGATGCGGGTGATCATCCCGCCGACCGGCAACGAGTTCATCAACATGCTCAAGACGTCGTCGCTGGTCTACGCGATCCAGTACGACGAACTGTTCCGCGCCGGCACCACCATCAGCGCCCGCAACCTGGCGGTGATGGAGATGCTGATCGTGGTGACCGTCTGGTACCTCCTGCTGACCACGGTGTTCAGCATCGGCCAGTACTACCTGGAGCGGCACTACGCCCGCGGCTCCAACCGACCGTTGCCGGACACGCCGATGCAGCGGGTGCGGGCGCAGCTCGTCTCGCTGCGCAGCCCGAGCCAGGTGGGAGGGACGAGCGTATGAGCCTGTCGAAGGAACCGGCGCGTCCGGCGGAGCCGACCCGTTCGGCGGAGCCGATGGTGCGGGCCGAGCGGGTCCACAAGTCGTTCGGCCCGGTACGGGTGTTGCGCGGGATCGACCTGGAGGTGCGGGCCGGCGAGGTGTTCTGCCTGGTGGGCCCCTCGGGCTCCGGCAAGTCCACGTTCCTGCGCTGCATCAACCACCTGGAGAAGATCGACGCGGGCCGGCTCTACGTCGACGGCCGGCTGGTGGGCTACCGGCAGCGCGGCGATACGCTCTACGAGATGCGGGAGCGGGAGGTCGCCGAGCAGCGGCGGGACATCGGCATGGTGTTCCAGCGCTTCAACCTCTTCCCGCACATGACCGCCGCCGAGAACGTGATGGAGGCGCCGGTCCAGGTCAAGGGCGTGCGGCGGGCCGAGGCCAGGGAGCGCGCCGAGGCGCTGCTGGCCCGGGTGGGCCTCGCGGACCGGATGGACAACTACCCGGCGCAGCTCTCCGGCGGCCAGCAGCAGCGGGTGGCGATCGCCAGGGCGCTGGCGATGGACCCCAAGCTGATGCTGTTCGACGAGCCGACCTCGGCGCTCGACCCGGAGCTGGTCGGCGAGGTGCTCGACGTGATGCGGGGGCTCGCCGAGGACGGCATGACGATGATCGTGGTCACCCACGAGATGGGCTTCGCCCGGGAGGTCGGCGACTCGCTGGTCTTCATGGACGACGGCGCGGTCGTGGAGTCCGGGCACCCCCGCGAGGTGCTGAACGACCCGAAGCACCCGCGCACGCGGGCCTTCCTGTCCAAGGTGCTGTAGCGCGCGGGGCGCCGTCCCTCACACGGTGGTCGCGCGCTGGTAGCGCGCCGGCGTGACGCCGTAGCAGCGGACGAACCAGCGGTGCAGGTGGCTCTGGTCGGCGAAGCCGGCCTCGGCCGCCGCCGTGGCCGGCGGCACCCCGCCGGCCAGCAGCCGGCGGGCGGCGCGGAGCCGCAGCTGCCGCTGGTAGTCGCTGGGCGGCATGCCGTACGCGGCCTGGAAGGCCCGGTAGAGCACGAACCTGCTGTAGCCACCCGCCACGGCCACCTCGCCCGTCGTGACCTCGGCCGGCCCGGCCTCGGCCAGCAACGCCGCCGCCCGGCGCGCGGCGGGCAGCGCCGCGCCCGGCGGCGCGAGCCGTGG
>NZ_BAAGPR010000046.1:0-56075 GCF_054783955.1 Streptomyces mayteni
GAGGCGGCCGAGGTCGTCGTGCAGGTCGTCGAGCGGCCGGCCGAGCCCGAGGCGGCGCCCGAGCCGCAGCCCGCCGCGGCGGCCCCGCCGCCGCGCGCGCGGGTCTCGGCGCCGGCCGGTTCGCCCGAGGGCGCGACCGAGGCCGTGGTGACCGTGGTCGCCCCGGGCGCCGGCAAGAAGGCGGCGGCCAAGAAGGCGCCGGCCAAGACCGCGAAGAAGGCCGCCAAGAAGGCCACCACCAAGAAGGCGGCGGCCAAGAAGACCACGGCCAAGAAGGCCGCGGCGAAGAAGACGACGGCCAAGAAGGCGACCAAGAGCGCCTCGGCCGCCGAGCAGTCGCAGCCGCCCTCGGTCTCCGCGCAGACCGGGGAGTGACGACGGGGTCCGCCCGGTCCTTCCGCCCACCGTCGGGCGGAAGGACCGGGCGGACCCGTGTCACGGGCCGGCCGGGGTGGGACCGGGGCCGAATTTGACCCCCTTGTCTGCGCCTCCGTATTGTTGGTCGTCGGCATGTCACCAGGCACGCCGATCGCTCCTGAGCAACTACCTCCCCGCGAGGCGCGCGGCGTCGCCGCTCGCGCCGGGGGAGAGGCCGGGTTCGCCCGTTGCTGGCGTCAGGGGTTCCGGATCTGAGAAGAGGGAGTTCCGCGTGTACGCGATCGTGCGCACCGGCGGCCGTCAGCAGAAGGTCGCCGTCGGCGACGTCATCGAGGTCGACCGCCTGGCCGACAAGAGCACCGGCGACACCGTCGAGCTCTCCACGCTGCTCGTGGTCGACGGCGAGACCGTCACCAGCGACCCGTGGGTGCTGGCCGGCGTGAAGGTCCAGGCCGAGGTCGTCGACCACCACAAGGGCGACAAGATCCGGATCCAGAAGTTCAAGAACAAGACCGGTTACCGCCGGCGGATGGGTCACCGTCAGCTGCTCACCCAGCTGAAGGTCACCGAGATCCCCGCCCCGGCCGCGAACGCGAAGTAAGGGACCAGGCAGATGGCACACAAGAAGGGCGCGTCGTCCACCCGGAACGGCCGCGACTCGAACCCCCAGTACCTCGGCGTGAAGCGCTTCGGCGGCCAGGCCGTGAAGGCCGGCGAGATCCTGCTCCGCCAGCGCGGCACCCACTTCCACCCCGGCGCGGGCGTGGGCCGCGGCAAGGACGACACCCTGTTCGCGCTCCGGGCCGGCAAGGTCGAGTTCGGCACCCACCGCGACCGCCGCGTCATCAACGTGGTCGTGGCCGCGGCCGAGTAACCGGCGGCTTCCTTTCACCCGAGGGCGGACCGACTTCCCGGCAGATGCCGGGAAGCACGGGTCCGCCCTCGGCGTTTATCCGACACACTCCGCACCTCACACGCATCACAGACCCCGCCGGGAGGCACACGTCATGACCACCTTCGTGGACCGCGTCGAGATCCATGTCGTCGCGGGTAACGGGGGCCACGGCTGCGCCTCCGTGCACCGGGAGAAGTACAAGCCGCTCGGCGGCCCCGACGGCGGCGACGGCGGGCGCGGCGGCGACGTCGTGCTGGTGGTCGACCGGGACGTGACGACGCTGCTGGAGTACCACCACAGGCCGCACCGGAAGGCGACCAACGGCAAGCCGGGCGGCGGCAGCCACCGCACCGGCGCGGCCGGCGAGGACCTGGTGCTGCCCGTGCCGGACGGCACCGTGGTGCTCGACGCCGACGGGCAGCCGCTGGCCGACCTGGTCGGCGAGGGCACCAGGTACGTCGCCGGCCAGGGCGGCCGTGGCGGCCTCGGCAACGAGGCGCTCGCCTCGCCGCGCCGTAAGGCGCCCGGGTTCGCGCTGCTCGGCGAGCCTGGCGAGGAGCGGGGCATCGTCCTGGAGCTCAAGACGGTCGCGGACGTGGCGCTGGTCGGCTTCCCGAGCGCCGGCAAGTCCTCGCTGATCTCCGTGCTGTCGGCCGCCAAGCCCAAGATCGCCGACTACCCGTTCACCACCCTGGTGCCCAACCTGGGCGTGGTCACCGCCGGGTCCACCGTCTACACCGTGGCCGACGTGCCGGGGCTGATCCCGGGCGCCAGCGAGGGCAAGGGCCTGGGCCTGGAGTTCCTGCGGCACGTGGAGCGCTGCTCGGTCCTGGTGCACGTGCTGGACTGCGCCACCCTGGAGCCCGGCCGTGACCCGCTCACCGACCTCGACGTGATCGAGGAGGAGCTGGCGAAGTACGGCGGCCTCGACGACCGGCCGCGGCTCGTGGTGCTCAACAAGACCGACATCCCCGAGGGGCTCGATCTGGCCGAGATCGTCCGGCCCGATCTGGAGGCTCGCGGCCTGCGGGTGTTCGAGGTGTCCGCGGTCTCCCGGCAGGGGCTGCGGGAGCTGTCCTTCGCGCTCGGCGGGCTGGTCGCCGAGGCCAGGGAGGCGCGGCCCAAGGAGGAGTCGACCCGGATCGTGATCCGGCCGAAGGCCGTGAACGACACGGGCTTCACGGTAACCGCCGAAGGTGAGGGTTTCTTCAGGGTTCGGGGCGAGAAGCCGGAGCGCTGGGTGCGGCAGACCGACTTCGCGAACGCCGAGGCCGTCGGCTACCTCGCCGACCGGCTCAACCGGCTCGGCGTCGAGAACGAGCTGATCAAGCAGGGCGCCAGGGAGGGCGACGGGGTGGCGATCGGCGGCGACGACGACGCCGTCGTCTTCGACTTCGAGCCCGCGATGGTGGGCGGCGCCGAGATGCTCGGCCGACGTGGCGAGGATCACCGGATGAACGAACCGCGCCCCGCGGAGCAGCGGCGCAGGGAGCGCGAAGCGCAGCGGCGGGACGGCCGACAGGACTCCGCCCAGCAGGAGTTCGAGGAGTTCGACCCCTTTGAGTGAGCTTGTCGCGCCTGCCCAGGGGGCGTCGTAGACTAACGCGCCACCGTCACAAACGAATAACAGTCGACAACGGTTCATCCGGTTTAGGGGTCAAGCTTCGACGGGGGTTAACCTTCTCCTCGCGTAGCCGACACCTTTTGATACCGGCAGGAGCTGCCTTGTCCATCCAACCCAAAGGACCGTCCCCACACACCACAGCGGTCGTTCTCGCTGGCGGTACCGGCCAGCGGGTGGGTCTCTCCATACCGAAGCAGCTGATCAAGATCGCGGGCAAGGCGGTCATCGAGCACACGCTGGCGGTCTTCGAGGAGTCCGCGGACATCGATGACGTCATCGTGATGATGGCCCCCGGCTACGCGGCGGACGTGGAGCGGATCATCGCCAGGAGCGGCCTGACGAAGGTCAGCCGGGTCGTCGAGGGCGGCAGCACGCGCAACGAGACGACCCGGCGGGCCATCGCCGTCGTCGGCGAGGGGCTCGCCGAGGGCGAGGACCGCAACGTCCTCTTCCACGACGCCGTGCGGCCGCTGCTCTCGCAGCGCGTGATATCCGACTGCGTGGCCTCCCTGGACCGCTACCAGGCCGTCGACGTGGCGATACCGTCCGCCGACACCATCATCGTGACCCGCACCCACGGCGAGGACGGCGAGTTCATCACCGACGTCCCCGACCGCTCCCGGCTCCGGCGCGGCCAGACCCCGCAGGCGTTCCGGCTCTCCACCATCCGCCGGGCCTACGAGATAGCCGCCGGCGACCCGAACTTCCAGGCCACCGACGACTGCTCCGTGGTCCTGCGCTACCTGCCCGACGTGCCGATCCACGTCGTCCAGGGTGACGAGTTCAACATGAAGGTCACCCAGCCCGTCGACGTCTTCATCGCCGACAAGATGTTCCAGCTCGCCTCCACCGCGGCCCCCCAGCAGTCCGACGAGGCCGCCTACCGCGAGCGGCTGTCCGGCAAGACCATGGTGGTCTTCGGCGGCTCCTACGGCATCGGCAAGGACATCGCCGACCTGGCCGCCCACCACGGCGCCACCGTCTACCCGCTGGGCCGCTCCACCACCGGCACCCACGTCGAGAAGCAGGCCGACGTCGCCGAGGCGCTGGAGAAGGCGTACGCGGAGACCGGGCGCATCGACTACGTGGTGAACACCGCGGGGGTGCTGCGCATCGGCAAGCTCGCCGAGACGGACGACGCCGCCATCGAGGAGGCGCTGACCGTCAACTACCTCGCGCCGGTCCGCATCGCCCGCGCCGCCCACAAGTACCTCGCCGAGACCCGCGGCCAGCTGCTGCTCTACACCTCCAGCAGCTACACCCGGGGCCGCGCCGAGTACAGCCTGTACTCGTCCACCAAGGCCGCCATGGTGAACCTCACCCAGGCGCTGGCCGACGAGTGGGCGGGCGACGGCGTCCGCGTCAACTGCGTCAACCCGGAGCGGACCGCGACCCCGATGCGCACCAAGGCGTTCGGCCAGGAGCCCGCCGGCAGCCTGCTCTCCTCGGAGGCCGTCGCCAGCACCTCGCTCGACGTCCTGCTCTCCGCCATGACCGGGCACGTCATCGACGTCCGCCAGCAGGACCCCACCGCCGACGCCAGCAGCGCCGGCTCCTTCGAGCGCGCCCTGGCCGCCGCCCTGAACGCCGAGACCGCCGCCGCCGAGACCGCCGCCGACGCCGCGCAGGGCCGGGTCCCGGGGGAGGTGGCATGATCCGAGCACTCCTCCGCCGCCTCGTCGGGGTGGCGTCCGGCGCCGAGCTGGTCGCGGCGCTGGTGATGGTGGTCGGCTACCCGCTGATGCTGGCCACCGCGCTCCTGCCGTCCGCCGTCGGCTTCGCCGTCGCCGCGGTCTGCTCCTACCTCGGGGACCACTACCTGCACCGGCGCGGCTCCTACGTGCTGGTGCGGTTCGGCAAGGCGAGGCTCGGCCTCACCATCCGCTTCCTGATCCGCCAGCTGCTGCTGCTCCTGCTGCTGATCCGCTCCGAGCTGACCGACGAGGCGGTGCTCTACGTCGCTGGCCTGCTCGTCTTCTACGGGCTACAGGCCCCGCACACCGGCCTGGTGATGGTGCTGCGGCGGAAGCGGCGGCTGCCGATCACCACCCGCAACATCGACCTGTCGACGCTGCCGGTGCCCGAAGGACCGCCGCGCTGGCTCACCTACCGGGCCGTGGAGAAGGTGCTGCACACCGAGGTGCCGATGTTCCTCGGCCTGCTCGGCGTCGCCGCCACCGACGAGGCCGCACTCGGCCACGCCGGCATCGCCGGCACCATGGCGCTGGTGCTCGGCTACCTGCTGGTGCTGCTGCCGTTCTTCCGCGCCGGGAAGCTGCCGCCCGACCCGGAGCGGACCCTGGAGTGGTTCGACGAGTGGCTGCTCACCCACCGGCCGACCGTCGCGCTCTACTTCTCCGGCTCCAAGGACTCCGCCTACCAGGTCAACATGTGGCTGGAGACCCTGGAGCGGCTCGACGACGAGCGGCCCGTCGTCATCCTGCGCGAGCGCGCCATCCTGGCCAGGCTCGCCACCACCACCCTGCCCGTGCTGTGCGTGCCGAGCGCCGTCCACCTGATGCAGATGGACCTGTCCACGCTGCGGGTCGGCCTCTACCCGGCCAACGTCGGCAAGAACCTGCACCTGCTGCGGGTGCCCACCATGAAGCACGTCTTCGTCGGCCACGGCGACAGCGACAAGATCGCCAGCATCAACCCCTTCGCCAAGGCGTACGACGAGGTGTGGACCGCCGGCCGGGCCGGCCGCGACCGGTACGCGCTGGCCGACGTCGGGGTGCGCGACGAGGACATCGTCGAGGTGGGCCGGCCCCAGCTGGCCGGCATCGCCGCCGGTACCGGGCAGCCGCTCGCCGGGGAGGTGCCGACCGTGCTCTACGCACCCACCTGGGAGGGCTGGACCGACGACCCGGGCAACACCTCGCTGCTGCTGGCCGGCGAGAACATCGTCAGGCGGCTGCTGGAGTCCGAGCGCCCGGTGCGGGTGCTCTACAAGCCGCACCCGTTCACCGGCACCCGTGACCGGGAGGCGGGCGTCGTGCACCGCCGGATCGTCGCCCTGATCGAGGAGGCCGCCGCCCGGCGCGCCGCCGACCCGCGCTTCGCCGCCGAGGCCGAGCGCACCGCGGGGGAGCGGGCGCGCGCCCAGGCCGCGCTCGGCGGCCGCGCCACCACGGCGGCGGCGCTCACGCCGGCCGCCACCTGGGACGACGCCTCGGTCTCCCGCGACGCCCAGACCCCGCTCGACCAGGCGGCCGGCGAGGAGCGGCGCCTGGCGGAGCGGAACGAGCTCTACTGGGACTCGCTCGGCTGGTGGCAGCACCGGGTCGTCACCGGCCCCGAGCCGCGCCTCTTCGACTGCTTCAACGAGTCCGACGCCCTGGTCTCCGACATCTCCAGCGTGGTGTCCGACTGGATCGCCAGCGGCAAGCCGTACGCCGTCACCGACTCGGCGGCGCTCGGCGAGGACGAGTTCAAGCGGCAGAACACCGCCGTGCGGGCCGCCGTCATCCTGACCAACGACGCCACCGGGATCGACCGGCTGCTCGACGCCGCCCACGCCGCCGCGGCCGACCCGCTGGCCGCCGCCCGGGCCGAGCTCAGGGACTACCTGCTCGGGCCCGACCAGCCGCCCTCCCAGGAGCGGTTCGCGGCGGCCGTCAGGGACCTGGCCGACCGGGCCTCGGCCCGTAACCGGGCCCAGGGGCAGGCGGGAGCCGCCGACGCGACCGCCGTGGTGCCGGCGCCCTGACGAAGGGCGCGTGGTGGGGGAGTGCAGAAGACCGGAAAGAGCTGGAAGAGAAGGCACTGACTGACGTGGTAGCGAAGCCGGAAGACCTGATTCCCGAGGAGCTCGCGCGCGGGCTGCGCTTCCTCCCCGAGGCCACCGACGAGGACCGCGAGGCCTTCCTCGACGCGGCGGCCACGTTCCTGGCGGCCGCCGACGCGGCCAAGCTCCGCAAGCTGCCGCCCATCGCCCGCATCAAGTGGGAGCTGGTCCGCGGGCGGCGGCTCGGTGACCTGCTCACGGTCATCGACTTCGAGCGGACCAACCCCGGTGCCTTCCCCGTCCGCGGCCGGCTCCGCCCCTACGTGGCCATCCCCGGGGTCGACAACCGCGGCCTGCCGGCCGCCGTCACCCGGCTGCGGCTGCGCGAGATGCCGGTGCGCGCCAAGGCGACCGAGGTGCTGTGGCAGGACGGCAGGATCGTCGTGCGCGGCTACGCCTACGTCGCCAACCTGCCGGGCGGCGCCGGCGCGCTGCCCAGGCTGGCCTGGCTGCGGGCCCCCGGCGGGCGCCGGATCCCCGTCAGGTTCCGCGGCCAGGAGTCGCTGCGCGCCACCCGCGAGTCCAAGCAGGCGCTGCACAACCACGACGACGCGGGCTTCGAGATCACCATCGACCCGGCCAAGCTCAAGTCGCGCGGCAGGTGGCGGCCCGCCACCTTCGGCCTGACCATGGCGCTGCCCCGCCCGGGCGGCTACGTGCCGGGCAAGGCCCAGCGGGTCGACATCGGCTCGGCCGGCCACTCGCAGGTGCGGCACCTCGGCGACGGGGTCCGGCTGGTGGCCGGCTTCGCCGAGGACAACTTCCAGATCACCATCGACGTCGCGGAGGCGGAGGTCGGCGACCAGACCGCCACCGCCGACGCGCTGGTGATCGGGGTGCGCTCGCCGGCCGACGGCAAGCGGCCCACCAAGCTGCGGATCGTACGCAAGGGCCAGCAGGGCGGCGTCGAGTACCCGCTGGCGCCCCAGGAGGGCGGCGAGGCCGACCGGCGGTGGTCCCGCTGGCGCGCCGAGGTCCCCTTCGACGACCTCACGGTGGCCACCACCGCGACCGAGAAGACGTACGACTTCCTCACCCACATCGAGTTCGCCGACGGCACGTCGCGCCGCGCCACGGTCGGCGACGGCTTCCTGCCCGGCCGCTACCCGCGCCCCGACGGCCGGGAGATCGCGGTCACCACCGACGGGCCCGGGCTGCTGAAGCTGCACGACAGGGCGCGGCAGGCCGTCGTCGACACGCTGAAGTGGACCCGCGACGGCGTGCTGGTGGTCGAGGGCTCCTACACGGGCCCCGGCGACCAGAAGCGCTTCGTGCTCCGGCACGGCGAGCGGTTCGAGGAGCACGTCCTGCCGCTGACCTGGTCGGAGACCGAGCGCAGGTTCAGCGTGCGGATCACGCCCGACAGGATGTCGACGTACGACGCGGTGCTGCCGCTGCGCGCCGGCCGCTGGTACCTCTCGCTGCGCGACGAGGACGCCTGGGGCAACAAGGGCGACGTGCCCGTGAAGCTGCGCGCCGACCTGATCGACACGCTGCCGTCGAAGAAGCGCGTCGCGGGCCGCACCTACACCGTCAACCGCCGCTACTTCGACCGGCTCTTCCTCGGCTCCGGCCCGGTGCTCAAGGCGGAGGAGCGCGGCGCCCTCAGGCAGCGCGAGCTGCGCCAGACGCTCACCCCGGCCTTCAAGCGGGAGCCGCTCACCGAGACGGTCTTCTACAACAGCTTCGGCGGCAAGCAGTTCTCCGACTCGCCGCGCGCCGTCTACGAGGAGTTCGTGCGGCGCGGCATCGACGTCGAGCACCTGTGGTCGGTCGCCGACGCCCAGGTCGACCTGCCGCCCGGGGTGCGCCCCGTCGAGTGGCACAGCCGCGAGTGGTACGAGGCGCTGGCCCGCAGCCGGTACGTCGTCACCAACGTGGGCCTCGGCGACTGGTACGAGCGGCGCGAGGGGCAGTGCGTCGTGCAGACCTGGCACGGCACGCCGCTCAAGAAGATCGGCGCCGACCTGCTCGGCACCCCGAAGGCCAACCTCCAGTACATCGCCAGCCTGCCGCACCGGTTCAGGCAGTTCGACCTCGTGGTCTCGCCCAACGCGTTCACGACGCCGATCATGCGCAACGCGTTCCGCTGCGAGGGCGAGATCCTGGAGGCCGGCTACCCGCGCAACGACGTCTTCCACCGGCCCGACCGGGAGAAGATCGCGCAGCGGGTGCGGGCCACGCTCGGCATCCCCGAGGGGAAGAAGGTCGTGCTGTACGCGCCGACCTGGCGGGACGACCAGCGGCACACCGCGTCCAAGTTCAAGCTCGACCTCCAGGTCGACCTGAACGCGGCCAAGGACGCGCTGAGCGACGACCACGTCTTCCTGTTCCGCAAGCACCCGAAGATCCTGGACGCCATCCCGGGCGCTGGGCAGGGCTTCGTGTACGACGTCTCGGCCTACCCGGACATCGCGGAGCTCTACCTGATCACGGACGTGCTGATCACGGACTACTCCTCGGTGCTGTTCGACTTCGCGCACTCCGGCCGGCCGATGCTCTTCTTCACCTACGACCTGGAGCACTACCGGGACACGCTGCGCGGCTTCTACTTCGACTTCACCGCGCGGGCCCCGGGGCCGCTGATCAAGACCTCGGCCGAGCTGATCCACGCCATCCGCACCGCGGAGACGGTGCGGCGCGACTATGCCGGGAAGTACGAGACGTTCGTCAGGGACTTCTGCGAGCCGTCCGACGGCCTCGCGACGGCCCGGGTGGTGGACCGGATGCTGGAGATCGGGCAGGGCTGAGGCGGGCCGGCCGCGCCGCCGGCCCGCGCACCGCTGGCCCGCCCCGTTCTCAGGCGGCGGGCCGGCGGCGGAACAGCCAGTCCAGCCTCGGTTCGACCAGGGGTCGGAAGATCCGTTGGACCACCGGCGTGCACAGCAGCGTGACGCCCACGGCGGCGATCGCGCTGGCGATCAGGAGAGCCGCGGGCTGCTCGTGCATCACGTCCGGGTCGTACCAGCCCCAGCTCTCGGCGCCGCGGACCAGGAAACCGTGCAGCAGCAGCCCGTACAGGGTTCCGGCGCCGAGCGAGGTGAACCAGCGGTGCCGCCCCGGCACCA
The DNA here is from genome assembly GCF_054783955.1 of Streptomyces mayteni. Taxonomy (NCBI): domain Bacteria; kingdom Bacillati; phylum Actinomycetota; class Actinomycetes; order Kitasatosporales; family Streptomycetaceae; genus Streptomyces; species Streptomyces mayteni. The sequence goes on from NZ_BAAGPR010000046.1 coordinate 9,753, forward strand.
GCGCGAAGAAACAGGCGGTCAGCAGCACGGAGCAGGCGAAGAGGACGAAGGTCATCACGATGCCCGTCCACCACGGCTCGCCGAGCTCCTGCGCGCTGCCGCGGTGGTAGAACCACGTGTAGCGCATCCGTGGGACGGCCCAGTAGGCGACGAGCAGCGCTCCCGCGAAGACCGGCACCGCGAGCAGTCGGACCGCGCGGCAGCGCACCCGTTGGAAGTGCTCGGGCTTCAGGACCAGGCCGAGCACGAAGAACGGCAGGAACTGCAGGACGCGCTGGATCTGGAGATCGTTGCCGAGCGACGGCGAGGCCGTGGCGATGGCCGCGATGGCCAGGGCGAAGGGCAGCGGCCAGCGGAGGGCCTTCCACACCGGCACGGTCAGCCGCCAGATGAACAGCGCCAGCAGGAACCAGAGCAGCCAGCGTGGCTCGAAGAGACCGATGTAGGTGCTGTCGTCGTCGTCCAGCCGGCGCAGGAAGAGTGTGTAGGCGACCTGGAAGACCACATAGGGCACGAGCACGCCGGTGACCAGCCGCTGGACGCGGTCGGCGCGGCCGTCGAAGTTCCGCGACAGGTAGCCGGAGATGACGATGAACGCGGGCATGTGGAACGCGTACACCGCCATGTAGAGCGCGGTGACCACGCGCGAGTCGCCGCGCAGCGGCTCCCAGGCGTGGCCGACCGCCACCAGGACGATGGCCAGGTACTTGGCGTTGTCGAAGAACGCGTCCCGCTGCTTGGGTCTGTCCTCGGCCTGGCGCGGTACGGCGGGAGTCTCCTGGGTGCCCGTGAGCTGTCGCGTCTCGTTCATCAGTACGGCACCTTAGCGTCAGCTCGCGTTAAGGCGTGGCGCGGGGGAGCGGCGGCCGGCTGCCACAGACTGGGCGCATGACCAGAACCGTGCACACCCCCTCAGGAGACGCCAGGATCACCTGGCACGCGGCCGCCGGGGCGCGGGCCGTGCTGGCCCTCGGCCACGGCGCGGGCGGCGGCGTCGAGAGCGCCGACCTCCGGGCGCTGGCCGGCGCGCTGCCGGCCAGGGGGATCACCGTGGCGCTCGTCGAGCAGCCGTGGCGGGTGGCGGGCAAGAGGGTGGCGCCGGCGCCGCGCACGCTGGACACGGCCTGGGAGGCGCTGTGGCCGGCCCTGGAGAAGCCGGGGCTCCCGGTGTTCGCGGGCGGCCGCAGCGCCGGGGCGCGGGTGGCCTGCCGCACGGCGCGGGCGCTTGGCGCGCGCGCCGTGCTGGCGCTGTCGTTCCCGCTCCATCCGCCGGGGAAGCCGGAGAAGTCGCGGGCCGACGAGCTGACCGGGGCCGGGGTGCCGGTGCTGGTCGTCCAAGGCGGCCACGACCCGTTCGGCCGCCCCGCCGAGTTCCCGGCCGGCACCGAGCTGGTCGAGGTGCCGGCGGCCGACCACGGCCTCGCGGTGCCGAAGCGGGCGGAGCTCTCCCAGGACGACGCACTGGCGCTGGTGGTCTCCCGGGCGGGCGACTGGCTCACCGGCCTGCTGCCGCCGCACCCGGGCTAGACCCTGTCCTGCCGATCCTGCCGGGCCCGCGACGCCAGCTACGGCACCTCGCCGCGTTACCCCACGCCGCGGAGCGGCATGTCAGGCGCCGCGCGCGAATACGGCCACGTATGAGCTGCGCCGCGGTCGATGTGCGGCTCCGCCGCGTGGGGCGCCTTGCGCGAAGCGAATGGGGGCACTCCCCCAAGCACTCCGTGCAGGGGGCACCCCCACCCAGGCCGCCAGGCCTGGGGGAGCCAAGGCCTGATCCGAGCCGGCGGTCCCGAGGACGAGGCCGGCGCAGGCCGCCGCGGCCCCGATCAGTACGCCGCGGCGCGAGGGAACACGAGAGTCGCGGGACATGAACTCCCTTTCGTATGGCGGCTGTTGGGCCGCATTTGGCTCCCCTGACGCGGCAGAATCTGCCATGCCGCGTCGGAGGGGGGAAGCGCCAGGAAGGAAATCCCTGGCGCCTCCCGTCACCGAGTGGTTCGGGGAGCGGCCGACCGCTCGGCCGGCGGTCCCGCCGCCTCCCGCTGCCGCGCACGCCGGGCGTCGGCCGCCGCGCACAGCTCGTCCACGGCCCGCCTGAACCGGACGATCGACGGCGGTTCCGCCGGGCCGAGCAGGTACTCGGTGAGCTCGGCGCGGGCCGCCGCGAGCCGGTCGAGCGCCGGGTCGACCACGCTGTCGAGCAGCTCGCCGAGGCCCGCCGCGTCCGGGGCGAGGATGGTCGCGGCCCGCACCGTGGGGTTGGCGGCGCGGAACTCCGCCGCCGGCAGCCCGCTGGTGTTGACCACGGCGTAGGGCTTGGCGCTGGCCAGATGGTCGGCGACGACGCTCGACACGTCCGCGATCAGCAGGTCGGCCTGGTTGAAGCAGCTGTAGATGTCGGGCCGGGCGCCGGTGAGCACCAGGTGCCCCCGGGCCGGCTGGGAGGCCCAGAACGCCGCCGCCCACGCCTCGGCGGCCGCGGCCACGCCCGCCGCCCGGCCGGCCGCCGGCGCGCCCTGCCCCGCCATCCGCTCCAGGTCGTCGGCGCCCACCCGCACCACGCTCCCGTCGCCCGCCACGACCGCCCGCCGTGTGGTGTCGGCCGGCGACGCGGCCTCCGCGGCCCCGCGGCCGACCGGCTCCGCCGGCGCGTCGGCGCTGCCTGCCGCGACGGGGCGCGGTGAGGTGTCGGCCGGCGACACGACCTCGGCGATGTCGGCCGGCCCCGCCACGGCTGCGGAGTCCACCGCCGGGTCCCCGGCCGGCTGGCTGCTGTCAGGCAGGCCGTCGATCCGGGCGGCGCCGCCACCGGTCCGTGCCGCGGGCCCGTCGCCGCCCCGCGCCGCGATCAGCGCGCGAATGCGCGCGTCCGCGGCGGCCGCCTCGCGGTTGACGGTGCCCGTCATCGGGTGCGGCTTGTACAGCAGCCGCACCCGGGGGTCGGCCAGCAGCGCCCCGACCACCCGCTCGCCCGCCAGGATGATCGACGTGTTGCCCGGGTCGTCGGTCCAGCCCTCCCAGGTCGGCGCGTACAGCACGGTGATCGGCCCCAGGGCCGGCGGCGGCCCGGCGGCCGGCCGGATCGGGGCCAGCTGCGGGCGGCCCACCTCCACCACGTCGCGGTCGTCGACCCCGACGTCCGCCAGCGCGTACCGGCGCCGCGCCGCCGCGCCCGCCACCCACACCTCGTCGTACACCTTGGCGTACGGGTTGCAGCTGGACAGCTTGTCGCTCTCGCCGTGGTTGACGAACGCGTGCTTGATGGTGGGGATCCGCAGCACCTGCGACGTCTTGGGCGCGTTCGCCGGATGGATCAGCACCTTGAGCGAGGAGTGTTCGAGCAGCATCAGGTTGGCCACCCGCGGCAGGCACACCACCGGCAGGTCGGTGGCCGCGATCTGCTGGAGCATCGGCCGCTCCCGCAGCACCACGAGCGCCCGCCGGTCGAGCTCCGCCATCGTGGAGAGCCACATGTTGGCCTGGTACGCCGTGCCGGAGCCGCCCGAGAAGTACAGCCCGACCTCCGGCCGGTACTCGGCGAGCCAGCGCCTGAACCACTCGAGCACCGCCTCGTCGCCTGGCGGCCGCCTCGCCGGCAGCAGCCAGGTGGCCAGCCGGCCGGCCGCCCCGCAGAACAGCGCGAGCGAGACGCCGACCCCGAGCAGCCCCCACGCGGGCCGCCCGGTCGCCGCCGTGAGCAGCAGCCCGACCGTGGCCGGCGACGAGAGCAGCGGAACCCGGCGGGTCGGGCTGGTCAGCAGCCGCGGCGGGGCCGGCGAGAGCCGCAGCTCGTCGGCGTCGACGTTCCTGGTGAGCACCGGCAGCGTGCGCTGCCGCCGCACCAGCACGCCGAGCGCCCGGCACCCGAAGTGGGCCGCGTAGCAGGCGAGCAGCCCGCCGACCAGCAGCACCCCGCCGGCCCCGCCGAGGTCCGCGAGATGCCCGAGGCCGACCACGAGGAGCAGGTCGCGCAGCAGCTGTCTGACGGTCTCGTCGCAGCGCAGCCGGTTGAGCGGGGACAGCGTCCCGGGGCGCCAGCGGCGCAGCGCCAGCTCGAACCCGAGGCCGCCGGCGCCGGCGGCGCACAGCAGCGGCGCGTTGGGCAGCAGCGCGCCGACGAGCTGCGCGGTGAACAGGACGAACAGGATGCCGGAGGCGGCGAGGGCGTACAGGCCGCGACGAGGCGGCGGTCCGACGGGCAAGGTGGGGCTCCCGTGAAACGTGGTGCGGATGCGAGTGCGAACGCGAACGCGCGCGACGACGCGCGCCGGGGATGGGGAGGGGAGGTGGCCGGCGGGGCGCTGGGCCACGGCCGGCCGGAAAAATGCGCGGCGGCGAACCGCCTGGTTACGGTTGTATGAGCGCCGGGGCGATCTTCGGGCGCTCGCGGGTCGCGTAGCCGCCGGTCGCGTAGATTACGCCCCAAGGATCGATTCGACCGGGAACGAACGAACGCAGGGGTACCACGGTGGCAGCGGCACCACGGCAGGACGTCTCCGACGCCCGCAGGATCGTCGTCAAGATCGGTTCATCCTCGCTGACCACCGCGGCCGGAGGACTGGACGCCGACCGGGTGGACGCACTGGTCGATGTGCTGGTGAAACAGGACGGAAGGCAGATCGTACTGGTTTCCTCCGGTGCCATCGCCGCCGGTCTCGCCCCGCTCGGCCTGTCGCGGCGCCCCTCCGACCTGCCCCGTCAGCAGGCCGCGGCCAGTGTCGGGCAGGGGCTGCTGCTCGCCCGCTACACCGCCTCCTTCGCCCGCTACGGCCGGCGCGTCGGCCAGGTGCTGCTCACCTCGGACGACACCAGCCGCCGCGCCCACTACCGCAACGCGTACCGCACCCTCGACCAGCTGTTCACCTTCGGCGTGGTCCCGGTGGTCAACGAGAACGACACGGTCGCCACCGACGAGATCCGGTTCGGCGACAACGACCGGCTCGCCGCCCTCGTCGCCCACCTGGTCAGGGCCGACCTGCTGGTGCTGCTCTCCGACGTCGACGGCCTCTACGACGGCGACCCGGCCAAGCCGGGCACCAGCCGGATAGCGGAGGTCGGCGGCCCCGACGACCTGGCCGGCGTCGAGATCGGCCGGGCCGGCCGGGCCGGCGTCGGCACCGGCGGCATGGTCACCAAGGTGGAGGCCGCCGCCATCGCCACCGGCGCCGGCATCCCTGTGGTGCTGGCCTCCGCGAGCCAGGCCGCCGACGCGCTCTCCGGCGCGGGCGTCGGCACCTACTTCCGGCCCACCGGGCGGCGCTCCGCAGGCCGGCTGCTGTGGCTCGCCCACGCCTCGACCCCGCGCGGCTCGGTCACCCTGGACGCGGGCGCCGTGCGCGCCATCACCGAGCGCGGCAGCTCGCTGCTGCCGGCCGGCATCACGGGCGTGTCGGGGGAGTTCACCGCGGGCGAGCCGATCGAACTCCTCGACGAGTCGGGGCGCGCGGTGGCCCGCGGGCTCGTCAACTTCGACGCCCGCGAGATCCCCCGACTGATCGGCCGCTCCACCCACGACCTGGCCCGCGAGCTCGGCCCCGCCTACGAACGGGAGGTCGTCCACCGCGACGACCTCGTCCTCCTGCGACCCTAGGCCCCGTCGGGGCCCCCTCCCCATCTACAGGGGACGCACACCGGAGCGGTGCCGGATCTGTGAAAGACCAGTCTTTCCACCGAAGGTTCAGGGAAACGCCCCGCACCGTGTCCCGTGAGCTGGTCCACTCGATGTGCGAGGCACCACGAGCAGCACGTCAGGAGGCCGCCGGTGAGGCGACTGGCCAGCGTCCGGGGAGGCACCCAGGCGGCGGGGGAGCAGCGGAGGGCAGAGGCCCAGCAGCCCGCCGCCCGGCTGTGGCACATCACGCTCAGCGTGGCCGGCGAGGCCGCGCCGCTGCACGACGTCCGCCGCGGCCTCGAGCGGCTGGCGAACGACCACCCCTTCCTGCTCACCAGCCGTTACGCCCCCGACCACGCCGAGATCAGGTACTGGGAGGAGGCGCGTGACCTGCACGACGCCGCGGCCGTCGCGCTGCGGCTCTGGGGCGAGCACCGGCGCACCGCGCAGCTGCCGCCGTGGGAGATCGTCGGCCTGGAGGTCATCGGCCGGGAGACCTACCACCAGCGGGTCGCCGAGGGCTACGGCCCGCCGCCCGCGGTGCCGGTCGGCGTCCACCCCTTCTAGCCCTCCGCCGGCCCGCGACCGCTCCGTGGAACGCGTTCCGGCGCCGGTGCCCTGGCGACTACCCTGCAGAGCATGACCAGCAGCGCACCCGCAAGCGACTCTCCCGTCATCGCCGCCGCCCGCCGGGCCAAGGAGGCCGCGGCCGCCCTCGCCCCGGTGCCGCGCACGGCCAGGGACCGGGCGCTGCTGGCCATCGCGGACGCGCTCGAGGCGCGAGCCGCCGAGGTGGTCGAGGCCAACGCGGCCGACGTGGCCAGGGCGCGCGAGGCCGGCACCTCGGACACCGTGATCGACCGGCTCACCCTCACCCCCGAGCGGGTCGCCGCCATCGCCTCCGACGTGCGCGACGTGGTGGCGCTCCCCGACCCGGTGGGCGAGGTGGTGCGCGGCTCGACCCTGCCGAACGGCCTCGAGCTGCGGCAGGTCCGCGTCCCGCTCGGCGTCGTCGGCATCATCTACGAGGGCCGCCCCAACGTCACGGTGGACGCCGCCGCGCTCTGCCTCAAGTCGGGCAACGCGGCACTGCTGCGCGGCTCGTCCTCCGCCTACTCCTCCAACGAGGCCCTGGTCCGGGTGTTGCGGGACGCCGTGGCCGGCGTCGGACTGCCGGCCGACGCCGTCCAGTTGGTGCCGGGCGAGAGCCGCGAGTCGGTGCGCGAGCTGATGCGGGCGCGCGGCCTGGTGGACGTGCTGATCCCGCGCGGCGGCGCCTCGCTGATCCAGACCGTGGTGACCGAGTCGACGGTGCCGGTGATCGAGACCGGCACCGGCAACTGCCACGTCTACGTCGACGAGCTGGCCGACCTGGACATGGCCGTCGAGCTGCTGGTCAACTCCAAGGCGCAGCGCCCCAGCGTGTGCAACGCGGCGGAGACGGTGCTGGTGCACGCCGGGATCGCGGACCGTTTCCTGCCGCTCGCGCTGGCCGCGCTCACCACGGCCGGGGTCACCGTGCACGGCGACGAGGCGTGGCAGAAGGCGGGGGCCGGCGCCGGCGTCCGGGTGGAGCCGGCCACCGACGTCGACTGGGAGACGGAGTACCTGAGTTACGACATCGCGGCCGCCGTCGTGCCCGACCTGGACGCGGCCGTCGCGCACATCCGCCGCTGGACCTCGGGGCACACCGAGGCCATCGTCACCCGGGACGCCACCGCGGCCCGGCGGTTCGTCTCGCTGATGGACTCGGCGGCCGTGATGGTCAACGCGTCCACCCGCTTCACGGACGGCGCCAGGTTCGGCTTCGGCGCGGAGATCGGCATCTCGACGCAGAAGTTGCACGCCCGGGGCCCGATGGGCCTGCCCGAGCTGACCACCACCCGCTATGTGATCACCGGCGAGGGTCACACCGTCGAGTGAAATCCGGATGGCCCTCCCCCTGGCCGCGTATTCGGCCTACGCTGGAGTCGTGCCGGACGACGTGGGGGGCCTTCCGTCGCCGAATGGCGAGGGGCCCAACAGCGAGGACCTGGGGGCCGCCGACGAGGCGTTCGCCTCCGTGGTGCTGGACGAGGCGTTCATCGAGGCGGCCGAGGTTCACGAGCCCACCGCGGCCGAGCGGATCCTGTACGCGGCTCTGGAGCGCGCCGAGTCCGAGGCCGAGTTGGAGGCCGAGGCGGGCGGCGAGATCGGGTTCTACCGGGATCCCGACCTGGACCCTGGCTCATCCGACGGCCTCGCCGGGTTCGAATCCGGCGGCGGCCAGGCCGGCTTCCTCGGCGAGGGTCCTGACGGCGAGGACGAAGGCGACGACGAGGGCCGGTTCGACAGCTCCGACTACACGCGCTACCTCGCCGACCTGCCGGACGGCGAGTACGACGACCAGGCCGAGCAGGCCGAACAGGACGAGTTGGCGTTCGGCGGCCCCTACCCGCCCTATGGCGGCGGCTACGGCGGCGTGGTGATACCCGGCTCCGGCGGCGCGGTGGGCCCGGGGCCCGCCCACGCCGAGGCCGCCGCCGGCTGGCGCCCGGTGCGCTGGCAGCGGCCGGTCGCCTGCGTGCTCGCCATGGTGATGGGGATCAGCGTGATCGCCTTCGCGCTGATAGCCATCCAGCGCGCCGGCTCCGGGGGTTCCCGGCTGCCGGGGCCGACGCCGCCCGCGCCCACCGAGCCCACCGAGCCGGAAGGACCGGACGACGAGGGCACCACCGTGGAGGCCGACTTCTCCGACGGGGACGGATCCCGGTAGCGCCGGCCGCCCTCGGGCCAGGCCGGCGAGCGGCACACCAGGCGGCTCGCGCCCGCGCGCGCCGGCACACTCGGGTGGGGCCGGCAAAATCCCCGCCGCCTTGGGCTGTTGAGCGTCCCCTCGGCGATTTACGCTGGACGGGTGGCCGGGCGCACAGACCCTCCAGAAGGACTTCCCGGGGGCGCCCCGGGAGCCGGGGACGAGGAATACCAGTCGACCGTCTTCGACGAGTCGTTCGTCAGAGCTGCCCGTCTCCAGGAGTTCTCGGCGCAGGAGCGCATCGAGGACCACACGACGGCCGTCCGCCGTCGCGATCCCGAGCCGGGCCGCGGCCGGGTGGTGCCCAGGCAGGGCATCGCCCTGGCGCTGATCATCCTGCTGGCCTTCGCGGCCGCCATCTACCTCGGCAACAACAACCCGTACGACACCCCGGTCCGGCTCAACTCCGACCCGCCGTCCGCGAACACCACCGTGCTGGTGCCGGACGGCGAGGTGCCGGGCGGGGCCGACGCCGACGCCGCCTACGCCGGCACCCCGGCCGCCGACTACGGGGTCGGCGCCGGCGGCGTCCACCTGCCCGACCCGCGGGCCACCGACCACTTCTCGCGCGAGCAGGTGCTCACCGCGCTCACCCTGGCCAAGGAGTACGTGGTGGCCAGCGGGCTCAGCCCCGAAGTGCTGCTCGGGGAGACGGTGATGCCGGTCAGGGAGCTGCTCGGCGCCGAGCAGCAGCGGCAGTTGGACAACGCGACGCAGGGCCACGGCCTGCAGTCGGTGCCGACCGACTGGCTGATCCGCTTCGACACCGAGGCCGTCGAGCTGGCCGACCCGCAGGTCCGGGTGGACGGCGGCTTCACCTTCGTCGAGACCAACGACGACACCCTCCAGGTCACCGCCCGCCACGTCCTGGCGTTCGCGCTGCGCGCCGCCGGCAGCGGCGCGGGCGGCGAGGGCGGCGCGGCGCCGGTCGCCGTGTTCACGGCGCAGCGCCAGCTGCGGCTCCAGTTCGGCAAGGAGGAGCTGCGCGACCGCAACGTGCTGGTGCGCGAGGTCGAGCTGCTGCTCGGGCCGATGGACTGCGCCACCGACCCGTCGGACGCGCTGCGGCCGCTGCTGCCAGGCGAGCGGGTGGACGCGCCCGCGGCCGCCGCCGTCGACCCGTTCGCGTTGGACGGCGGCCGCGCGGTGCTCTGCGGCGAGTACGCCCCGTTCAGCGATCCTCGGGCCCACGCTCCGCTGCTGAATCGCTAGGGCCGGCGTCCCCGCCCTTGCCGCCCGCGCCCCGGGACCTGCTCTGCCCGGTGGCGAAGTCCCGCAGCCGGCCGCCGAGTTCGCCGGCGCCCCCGGCCACGTCGCTGACCAGCTTCATCAGCGGGTCCTTGCTGGTCCGCACGCGCTCCGTGTAGTGCCCTGCCGACTCGCGGAAGGCGTCGGTGACCCGCGTGTCGCCGTCGCCGTCCCGGCGCGGGTAGTGGCCGTCCATGATCCGCTGGTGGTCGCGGCCGCCGGCCCAGCGGCGCAGCTCGGCCGCCCGCACCGCCGCGAACGGGTGGCTGCGCGGCAGCACGTTGAGGATCTTCAGCACCGAGTCCCGCAGGTCGCCGCCCGCCTCGTACTCGTCGGCCTGCTTCAGGAACTCGTCCACGTTCATCTCGTGCAGGTGGTTGCCGCCGGCCAGCTTCATCAGCCCGCGCAGCGACGCCTCCTCGTCCTGACCCACCAGCAGCCCGGCCCGGTCGGCCGACAGCTCGGACTTGCGGAACCACTCGCGGAGCGCGGTGACGATCGCCATGATCGCGATGCTGCCGAGCGGGATCCACGCGACCCGGACCGCGAGGTTGGTGAGGAACAGCAGGATGGTGCGGTAGACCGCGTGCCCGGACAGCGCGTGCCCGACCTCGTGGCCGACGACCGCCCGCATCTCGTCCTCGTCGAGCAGCTCCACGAGGCCGGTGGTGACGACGATGATCGGCTGGTCGAGGCCGATGCACATCGCGTTGGGGTTCGGGTCCTGGGTGACGTAGAACGGCGGGACCCGCTCCAGGTCGAGGATGTGGCAGGCGTCGAGCAGCATCTCGTGCAGATGCGCGAACTGCCGCTCGTTCACCCGAACCGAGTCGGAGAGGAACAGCAGCCGCAGGCTGCGCTCCGGCAGCATCCCGCTCAGCGTCCTGAAGACGGTGTCGAAGCCGGTGAGCTTGCGCAGCGCCACCAGCGCCGAGCGGTCGGCCGGGTGCTCGTAGGCCCGGGACGAGATGCCGGGGAAACTCCGCCGCCCGCCGCCGCGCGGCACCGACTCGCGCGCGGTGCCGTCGTCCGCCGTGCCGTCGTCCGCTATGCCGTCCGTGCTGTCCGTTCCGTCGCCGTTGTCCGTCATGGGGCCCCCTCCGTATGGTGCGCCGCCCGTGTCGGCGTCCAGCGCACCGCACTCGGAGCGGTGGGGGCAAGAGGCCGCGGCCGGCTCGTCCGCTTACGATGACCCTACGTTTCAGCCGTCAGCCACGTTCCCGGATAGGCCAGCCATGATGACGCTCTCCGCCTCACCCGCCGCCGAAGCCCTGGTCAGCCTCGCCAACGAGGGTGGTCAGCACGACTCCCTGAACGCCTATGCCATCGGCGGCGGCGCCCTGGCGGGCCTGCTGCTCCTGCTCTGGATCACGACCCGCCTCAACCGCGACCGCTAAGGTCGGTCCATGCGAGAGCGGATAGCCCGTGCCAAGCGGCGCATCGGCGTGATGGGCGGCACGTTCGACCCCGTCCATCACGGGCACCTCGTGGCCGCGAGCGAGGTGGCCGCGCTGTTCCACCTCGACGAGGTCGTCTTCGTGCCGACCGGCAAGCCCTGGCAGAAGGACCACAGGACCGTCTCCCCGGCCGAGGACCGCTATCTGATGACGGTCATCGCCACGGCGTCCAACCCGCAGTTCTCCGTCAGCCGCATCGACATCGACCGCGGCGGCAAGACCTACACCATCGACACGCTGCGCGAGCTGCGTGCCGAGCACGCCGACGCGGACCTGTTCTTCATCACCGGCGCCGACGCGCTGGCGCAGATCCTGGGTTGGCGGGACGCCGAGGAGCTGTTCGCGCTCGCCCACTTCATCGGGGTCACCAGGCCCGGGCATCCGCTCGCCGACCCAGGACTGCCGAGCGGCGGGGTCTCGCTGGTCGAGGTCCCCGCGCTCGCCATCTCGTCCACCGACTGCCGCGAACGGGTCGCCAGGGGCGATCCGGTCTGGTATCTGGTGCCGGACGGGGTGGTGCGCTACATCAACAAGCGCGCCCTCTACCGGGACCCTTCTCCGGCTGACGCTGGGAGGCACCCCCAGGACGACGCCGAGGGACCGACGCAAGCGGCGCGCTGAACGGCTGAAGGGCGGCACTGGTGAGCGACCGACAGGACCCGTACGGGCAGTTCGGCCAGCCCGGACAGATCTACGGCTACGACGAGTACGGTCGTCCCATCTACGGCACGGAGCCGCAACAGCCGCCCGCGCAGGGGGAGTACGACTACGGCTACGGCGCCACGCCCCAGGCGCCCCAGGACCAGGGTGCCGCGCAGGGCTACGCGGGCGGCTACGGCTACCCCACGGGGCAACAGCCGCCCGTCGCCGACCCCCACGCGAACCCGAACGCGAACGCCTACGACGGCTATGGCTACGGCTACGGCGGCGCGGGCACCGGCTACGACCAGGACCCGGGCCAGGACCCGGGCCAGGGGCAGATCCCGCACCAGGGCACCGACGCCGACGCCGACGCCGGATACCACCCCGGCAGGGGCGCCGCGGAGCGCACCGGCTACCAGACCGAGCAGTTCGCCTTCGTCGAGGACGAGAACACCGACTCCGAAGACGTCATCGACTGGCTGAAGTTCTCCGAGAGCCGCACCGAGCGCCGCGAGGAGGCCAAGCGCCGCGGCCGCGGCCGGCGTCGGCTGCTGGTGATCGTGCTGGTGCTGGCCCTGCTCGGCGGCGTCGGCTTCCTCTACGCCACCGACCGGCTGCCCTTCCTCTCCGACGCCGAGACGGCCACCGAGACCGCGACCGGCGCCCAGGTCAGGGACGTCGTCGTGGTCCACCTGCGGCCGCTCGACTCGGACCAGACCTCCACCGTGCTGCTCGTCGGCAACGAGACCACCGAGGCCGGCACCACGCTGCTGCTGCCCAACGAGCTCACCGTCACCGCGGACGGCGGCACCACCACCCTCGGCCAGGCGGTCGCGGGCGAGGGCGCGGCTTCCGTCCGCGAGGCCGTCGGCGGCCTGCTCGGCGCCGACATCCAGGGCACCTGGCGCCTCGACACCCCGTACCTGGAGACCCTGGTCGAGCTGGTCGGCGGCATCACCCTGACCACCGACGCCGAGGTGCCTGGCGAGGAGGGCGAGGACCCCCTGGTGCCGCGCGGCGAGGACGTGACGCTGGCCGGCCGGGCCGCCGTCGCCTACGCCACCCTGCGCGGCGAGGACGAGCCGGGCAGCGCCCAGCTCGCCCGCTTCGGCCAGGTGCTCCAGGCCGTGCTGGAGGAGCTGCCGGCCGACGAGGCGGGCGCCACCCGGGTGGTCGAGGGCCTGAACCAGATCGTCGACCCCTCGCTCCGCGAGGACCAGCTCGGCAACCTGCTCGGCCGGCTGGCCGGCTACGCCCAGGCAGACGCCTACCAGACCACCCAGCTGCCGGTGGAGACCGACGGCACGATCAGTGACGAGACCGCCGACGGCGTGGTCGCCGACGTGCTCGGCGGCACCGTGAACAACGCCGACCCGAACGCCACGCCGCGGATCGGCGTCCGGGACGCGAGCGGCGTCCAGGGCACCGCGGAGGCCGCCAGGATCGCCCTGGTCAACGGCGGCTTCACGGTGATCGACAGCCGCTCGGCCGGCGAGACCGAGCCGACCTCCCAGGTCACCTACGTCGACGCCGAGGACCAGCAGACGGCCCTCGAGGCGGCCAGGACCCTCGGCCTGCCCGAGGACGTCGTCACCCAGGGTGAGGGCGCCGGAAATGCCGATGTGACGATCGTCCTGGGCGAGGATTATGAGGGGTGACCTGGCACGACCAACCACCCTCGCCGGTCGTTGGGGAGGGCCGTCAGCGTACTATCGAATCTCTGGTATGTTCTCCGTGCTCCATTGGAGTCGGTTCGGGCTGGACCGCTACCTTCGGGTGGGAAGCTCCCTTTCTTTGAGTGAGGGTGCGGAGTCACGAGACCCTGGACGGGTGACATACCTACCCCCGATCCAAGGAGACCGCAGCACCAGTGACCGCCACCGATCGCGCCACTGAGCTGGTCACGGCCGCCGCCCAGGCGGCGGCCGACAAGCTCGCGCACGACATCATCGCCTACGACGTCAGCGACGTCCTCGCCATCACCGACGCCTTCCTGCTGGCCTCCGCGCCAAGCGACCGGCAGGTCAGATCCATCGTCGACGGGATCGAGGAGGCGCTGCAGAAGGAACTCGGCGTCAAGCCGGTGCGCCGCGAGGGCGAGCGCGAGGGCCGCTGGATCCTGCTGGACTACGTGGACATCGTGGTGCACGTGCAGCACGCGGAGGAGCGGGTCTTCTACGCCCTGGAGCGGCTCTGGAAGGACTGCCCGGTGATCGAGCTGCCGGAGGACGCCACGGCCACCAGGGGCCGGGCCGCGGAGCACGCCAGGGAGAACGAGGCCGCCGGGAGCGGAGCCCAGGGCGGTGAGCTCCGCTGAGCGCCGCCCCCGGCACCAACCACAACCGGCGGATCGTGCTCTGGCGCCACGGTCAGACCGCCTGGAACCTGGAGCACCGCTTCCAGGGCACGATGGACATCGCCCTGACCGACGTCGGCCGCGCCCAGGCACGGCACGCCGCCGGGCTGCTCGCCTCGCTCAACCCGCACTCCATCGTCTCCTCAGACCTCCAGCGCACGGTCGACACGGCCACCGAGCTGGCCGCCGTCACCGGGCTCCCGGTCAGCCACGACGAGGGCCTCAGGGAGAGCTACGCGGGCGCCTGGCAGGGCCTCACCCACGAGGAGATCCGCGCCCGCTTCGGCGAGCAGTACGCGGCGTGGAAGCGCGGCGAGCCGGTGCGGCGCGGCGGCGGCGAGCTGGAGACCGAGGTGGCCGACCGGGCCGCGCCCGTGGTCGAGCGCGCCGCCGACAAGTTGCCGCCCGGCGGCGTCCTCGTCGTGGTCAGCCACGGCGGCACCATCCGCACCACCATCGGCCGCCTGATCGGGCTCACCCCGCCCAGCTGGGAGGCGCTCGGCGGCCTCTCGAACTGCTGCTGGTCGGTGCTCGGCGAGAGCGTCCGCGGCTGGCGCCTGCTGGAGCACAACGCCGGCTCCCTCCCCGAGCCCGTCCTCGGCGACGACGTCTGACCCCCCGGTCAGACGTCGCCGCCACCGCGCCGTAGCCGCTCCACGGCGGCCCGGCTCGCCTCGTCCCCCGGCACGTAGACCACCATCCTGGCCTCCGGCATCCCGTGCACCGAGAGCGACTGCGAGCGCATCCGCAGCTCGCCGACCGCACGGTGCCGGAACGTCTTGACGGCCGGCCCGGGCGGCACCACGTCGCCGCTGGCCCACATCGCGGCGAACTCCGCGCTGGCCCGGGACAGTTCGCTCAGGAACCGCTCCCAGGCCGGCTCGCCGACGTGGTTGCCGTAGGCGCCGCGCAGCGTGGCCACCATGGCCTTCAGCTCGGTCTCGCGGAACACCAGCGGGCAGTCATCGAGCAGTTCGGTGAACAGCTGCCACAGGGCGTTGCCGCCCGCCACCCGGTCGGAGAAGAAGATCGCGCGATAGGCGGCGTTGGTGCCCAGCACGTCGTAGCGGCTGTTGTAGACCACCGCGGGCAGCGGGCCGAGGGTGTCGAGCACCAACTGCACGTCGGGGCCCAAGGCGGCGCTGTCCGGCACCGGATCGGGCAGCCACGCCACCTCGGCGAGACGGAACAGGTGCTCCCGCTCGGCGGCGTCCAGCCGCAGCGTCCGGGAGACGGCGTTCAGCACCTGCGCGCTCGCGTTGATCGGCCGCCCCTGCTCGAGCCAGGTGTACCAGGTGACGCCCACCCCGGCCAGCTGCGCGACCTCTTCGCGCCGCAGGCCTGGCGTCCTGCGCCGCGAGCCGGGCGCCATGCCGACCTCGGCGGGCGTGATCCTGGCCCGCCGGCTGCGCAGGAACCTGGCCAGCTCCGGCCTGCGCCGCGTCGTCGCCATGATCGTCATCCCCCCCAGGCTGCCACCGCGCGGGACCCGTTGCCAGGAGTCTGCCAGTACCCGTATCAGCGGGCTCTCGTTACCCGTACCCGGCCGGCGTCATCGTCCTGCCATGACCACGCTCGCCGCAACCAGGACCCGCCCGGGACTGCTTCTCACCATCGTCCTCACCGCCCAGTTCATGGCGCTGCTCGACGTCTTCATCGTCAACGTCGCCGCCCCGACCATCCAGGGCGAACTCCACGCCACCGGCGGCGAGTTGCAGCTCATCATCGCCGGATACACCATCGCCTACGCGGTGTTGCTGATCACCGGCGCCAGGCTCGGCGGCCGGTACGGCCCGGGGCGGCTCCTCCTCGCCGGCCTGGCGCTCTTCACCGCCGCCTCGCTCGCCTGCGGCCTGGCCGGCGGCGTCGGCACCCTCGTCGCCGCGCGCTTCGTCCAGGGCACCGGCGCGGCCCTGATGCTGCCGCAGGTGCTCAGCCTGATCCAGCGCACCTTCACCGGCCAGTCCAGGGTCAGGGCGCTGACCGGCTTCGCCGCCGTGCTGGCCACCGGCGCCGCCGCCGGCCAACTCGTCGGCGGGGTGCTGGTGAGCGCCGACCTGTTCGGCTTGAGCTGGCGGTCGGTGTTCCTGGTCAACGTGCCCATCGGCGTCGCCCTGCTCGCCCTCGCCGCCCGCGGCCTCCCCCTGGAGCGCCCGAACTCGGCCGAGCGCGCCAGGGGACTCGACCCGGCGGGACTGCTCACCCTGACCGCCGCCGTCACCCTGACCACCGTGCCGCTGGTGCTCGGACAGGAGAACGACTGGCCCACCTGGTGCTGGCTGTCGTTCGCCGCCGCGGCCGTGCTGCTCGCCGTCCTCCTCCGCCACGAGTCCCGCCTCGCCGCCCGCGGCGGGGAGCCGCTGATCGCGCCGCGGGTGCTGACCAGCCCCGGCATGCCGCTCGCGACCCTCCGGATCTTCCTGTCCATGACGATCAACGGCGGCAACCTCTTCGTCCTCTCGCTGCACGTCCAGGCACCCGAGGCGATCGGCGGCCTCGGCTACGGGCCGCTCCGCGCCGGCCTGGTCTTCCTGCCGACCGCCCTGGCCTTCGGCGCCGTCTCGCTCCTCTGGCGCCGCGTCCCTGCCCACCGGCAGCCCGCGCTGCCCGCCCTCGGGCTGCTGCTCTCCTGCGCCACCGCGCTGGCCACCGGACTCCTGCTCCGCGACGGCGCCGACCTCGGCGCCCCGACCCTGGCGGTCCTCGCCCTCGGCGGCGCCGGCCTGGCCCTCGCCTACAGCCCCACCCTGACCGCCGCCCTCGCCCGCGTCCGCCCCGAGGACGCGGCCGACGCCAGCGGCATCACGATGATGACCACCCAACTCGGCATGCTCACCGGCGTCGCCGCCGTCGGCACCCTCTACCTCGACCGCCTCGACGTGTGGCCACCCACGGTCGCCCTCGCCGCCGTGGCGGCCACCGCCGCGGCCGCTGGTGGGGTTGTCCGACCTGACGGGCGGGTAAAGAGGCGTTGATCGTCGTGTATCGATCCCGTCTCCGTGACCGTCAGGTGGGATCACCGGCTTAACCGTCCGCAGGGGCCGTGGCAGAATCGGATCCAAGCCGGGGTGGGGATGTCCATGTGGGCACGGCCCGCGACCGAGGGTGGAGCTGATCACTCATGGGTGCACACAGCAGAAAATGCGACTGGTGTGGAGCCGGCACCCCGATCGTTCGGGACCTCCAGCCGATCAACGCCTCCTACCAGTACTGGTGCGTCGAGTGCGCCCGTGCTCTGATCATCAAGGGCGACCCGATCGAGGTCTACCGCGAGCTGGAGGGCGAACCGATCTACGGCCGCCTCCTCGACGAGCACTGCGCGCTCAAGCGTTTCTACTCCTTCGCCAGCGTCTGACCCCACCTCCCACCCCTCCCCGGGCCCCCGCCGAAACCGATTTGGCAATCCCCCGGGGAGGGTGTGTAAAGTAGGCATCGCCGCCGAGGGGAAGCCCGAAAGGGAAGAAACCGAGGCGGACCAGGCAAGGGGCTATAGCTCAGTTGGTAGAGCGCTTGCATGGCATGCAAGAGGTCAGGAGTTCAATTCTCCTTAGCTCCACAGGTCAGAGGCCCCCTCTCGTCAGGGAGGGGGCCTCTGCGTGACTAGCTGAGTGACCAGTGCCCTCGGCCCCGGAGCCCAGTGCCCGATACGCCGCGCTTAGGCGTCGACTTCTCGTGCCCGTTCCCCCGTCGAACCGCCTTCCACCTCTCCGCGCCGGCCCGGCCTGCGGCCGGTGCGGCACCACCCGCTTCCGCCTCACACCAGCGCACAACACCGGCCGACACCCCGGGCCACGGCGCGTCTGTCACGCCAGCAGCGTCGCGCTGGGTCGGGGTGCTCCTCGTGGACGGCGATCGTTGACGCGATCCGGCTGCTGCCCGGCGCCGACTTGGTCGGTTGGGGGGCGGTATGACTTCTCGGCCGAGCGGGTGCCGGGCGGCCTGTTCGGCGGTGGGGAGTGGGCGACGGGCGGCTATGACGGACCTCATGACATCCTCGCGCCGCGTCACCGGGCCCGCGCGCTCGTTGAACTTCCTCACGCCGTCGAGTGCGCTCGTACGCCAACGATCCGCTGAGGCTCCCGATGTGCCGCCGCACGGAGGTAGGCCAGAGGGGAGCGCGGCAGTTGTCCTTGGCTTCACTGCATAGTTCCCCCGAAGGGCCCGCCCCCGTCGGGGGACTCGTTCGGCTGCTGCCGGTCGCCCTGCTGCTTGCCGGGGTGGTCCTCAATCTGGCCACTTCTCCTCACCTGACGTTCCTCGGCATTTTCATTGCCGCGCCCCTGATCGCCGCGGCGATCGACACGCCCCGGGTCACGCTGGCGACCGCCCTGGCCTCGCTGACCATCAGCACTCTGCTGCTCACCGTCATCAACCCGCCTCCGCAGCTGACGGTCGGCGAGCGGGTCACGCTGGTCAGTACCGCCGTGGTGGGCGCGGCCCTCGCGGTGGTCGTCAACGTCGTGGTGGTACGTGGTCGGCAGCGGGTGGCGTCCGCGTTCGGTATCGCGGAGACCGTGCAGTGGGCCGTTGTCCCGGCCCCGCCCACCCGGATCGGGCCGCTGCGCGCCGCCGCCCGCTATCGCGCCGCCCAGCAGGAGGCGCTGATCGGGGGCGACCTGTACGCGGCCGCCGAAACCCCGTTCGGCGCACGGCTCATCGTCGGCGACGTCTCCGGTAAAGGGGTGGGCGCGGCCGCCGCGGTGGCCGTGGTGCTGGGCGCCTTCCGTGAGTGGGCCCAGCACGAACCCGACCTGCTCTCGCTGAGCGCCCGGGTGGAGCGGGCCCTGCTACGTGAGAACGAGAGCTCCCGTCTGCTGGACCCCTACGAGGGGTTCATCACCGCTGTCCTCACGGAGATCGGCCTGGGACCCCCGCACCGGATGACGACGGTCTGCCACGGTCACCCGCCGCCCCTGCTGCTGCCGCCCGGGAGTGCGCCTCGGTACCTGCCAGTCCCGGAGAACGCCCTGCCGCTGGGGCTGGGTTCGGGAACGCGGGGGCCGGAGAGGCATCTGCACACCGCCGACTTCCCGCCGGGTGCCTTCCTGTTGTTCTACACCGACGGGGTCACCGAGGCCCGTGACGGGCACGGCAGGTTCTACGACCCGTCGACCGGTCTACGTGACCGCGACTTCGGCGATCCCGGCGCACTCGTGGACGCCGTCATCAGCGACGTGCTGGCGCACACCGGAGGCAACCTCCAGGACGACACCGCCGTCCTGGCCCTCCAACATCCAGCGACAGCGCCGCAGCCCGCGCGTTGACCAAGGTCCCAGGCACCGCCCCGGTCCGGTCCGGCGTGGGTGCCGGGGGGTGGGGCGGTGGTGCTCGGGGTCAGGCCGCCAGCGTGCGCTGCGTGGTGTCGGAGCCGGTGGACAGGTTCTTGTGGAGTACGGCCTGGGCGGGCGTCGCCGGCCTGGTCGCGGCCCGGTGTCCGTCGTGGCGCGGCCACAGCAGGAGGGCGCCGGCGGCGCCGACCGCCGCGAGGACCGCGAGGACGGACCAGGCGAGGGTGAAGCCGGCGTTCGTGCCGAGCCATCCCGCGACGGGGTAGGTGATCAGCCAGGCGAGATGCGACAGGGAGAACTGGGCCGCGAAGGCTTCGGGGATCCGGTTCGCTCCGACGGAGCCCCGAATGACCTTGCCTGTCGGCGTGACGATCAGCGCCATGCCGACGCCGATCACGACCCAGACGAGCGCGGTACCGGTCCATGTGGTGCGGCCGGACGCGATGAGGGCGATGGCGGCGACCGTGCCACTGAGGAGGACCCCGCCGCCGGTCATCATGACGGTGCGTTCGGCGATCCGGTCGAGCAACCGGGGAAGCGCGAGGGCGGCCAGGAGCGTTCCGGCGCCGGAGGCGGCGAGCATCCATGCCACGTCCGACCGCGAGCCGCCGAGCTCGTCACGTACGTAGTTGACGGTGTTGACGACGACGATCGAACCAGCCGCCGCGACCACGAGGTTCAGCGCCATGACGCCGCGCAGCCGCGGTGTCGTGAGGAACGTCCTGATCCCTGCCGCCGCCTTGTCCCACGCGTTGGTGTGGGCACTGGGACGGGCGTCGGGGATGCGCGTCGACACGATGAGCAGGGTGGAGAGGGCGAACCCCGCGGAGGTGCCGAGGAACAGCCAGTCGAAGCTCATGAACGCCAGGGCGATCGCTGCCAGCACGGGGCTGAGCAGGCTCTCCATGGTGTAGGCGACCTGGGAGGCGGACAGGGCACGCGTGTAGTCGGACTCGTCGGTGACGATGTCGGGGATGACGGCCTGGAACGTCGGGGTGAACGCCGCGGACGCGGACTGGAGCAGGCCGATCAGGACGTAGATGTGCCAGATCTCGGTGACGAGCGGGAGGGCCAGGACCACCGCGGCGCGCACCACGTCGAGGAGGACCAGCAGGGTTCTTCGGGGGAGCCGGTCGACGTACGCGGCGGCCAACGGGGCTATGACCACGTACATGACCATCTTGATGGTCAGGGCGGTGGCGAGGACCGTTCCGGCGCGGGGGCCCGCGAGGTCGTAGGCGAGCAGTCCGAGGGCCACCGTGGTCAGTCCGGTGCCGAACAGGGCGATGACCTGGGCGCTGAACAGGTGGCGGTACTCGCGGATGGCGAACAGACGCATGACGTGTTTCCTCCATGTCCGGGTGGCGGGGCTCGGCCCCCTGGTGGCGGCCGTGTCCCACGGGTGAGGCGGGGGTGTCTCTACACACCGGCGGTGTCCTCCGGTGTGAGACCGGCGGCCAGGTTGAAGGCGCCGGTGAGGATGTTGAGTGCGACGATGCCGACGACGTCGGCGATCTCGCGGTCGCTGTACCCGTGCTCGCCCAACGCGATGACCTGCTCGTCGGTGATCGATGTCGGTTCGCGGTAGACCTGGAGGGCGAGGGTGATGATCGCCGCGATCGCGGGATCGGCCGAGGTGCCCGCGCGGGCTCGGTCGATCTCTTCCTCGTCCACTCCCATCGCGCGGGCGGCGCTGACATGCGAGTCGAGACACAGCCCGCACCCCTGTAGGACCTGGACGGCGATGGAGATCCGTTCGCTGATCCCGCGGTTGAGTCTGGCTCGCTTCATGGCCCGGCTGAGCTGCAGATAGCCGCCCAGGACGGCCGGCGAGTGCGCCATCGTGGAGACCATGTCGCCGATCCGGCCATGGCGGGCGACCAGGTCGGCGAGGAGGTCGCGGGAGGCGCCGACGGCTGTGTCGGGCGTGAGTCGGGTCAGACGGGGCATGACGGTCCTTCCTCAGGCGTGGAGGATGTGCTGGGGGTGGTGGGACCCGCGCCGAGTCGGGCGTGGGCCGCGGGCGGTTCCGGTGGTCGACACCGTGAACTCGGCCGTCCGGACGATGTCGTCGTGCTGGAAGTCCAGGTACAGGCGGTAGGTGCCGCTCGAAGGCGCGGCGGCCATGAAGGTGATCTCGGGCCCGGGCTCGGTGGTGCCGTCACCGGGCTCGCCGTCGGGGTGGACGTGGAGGTAGCCCAGGTCGCCGACCCGCAGAGCCACCAGGTGCCCGTACGCGGCCAGGTAGGGCTGCAGGTCGGTGACGGGCCGGCCGTTCCGGCTGACGGTGAGCTTCAGGTCGCTCGCCCCACCGGGCAGGAGTTCGCCGTCGAGGGTGACGGCGTACTCGCCGACCTGTGCGGCCCGGGTGGCCTCGGGAAGCGGCCGCGGGTCGTAGTGCCCGGCGACCGCGACGTCGATCCCCAGCGTCATGGCCCCGTCGTGGCCGGCCGGGTGGATGTCGGCGAAGATCCTCCAGTCCCCCGGTTCCAGGTTCAGTTCGACGCTCCAGGTGCCCTTCTCGTCCATCACCGGGTGCACGTGCTGGAACCCGGTCGTGTCACGCCGGACGGCGATGAGGTGCAGTTCCTTCTCGTGCTCGGGTGTGAAGACGGTCACCGCCTGCCCGTCGGGACCGGTCACCCGGAAGGTGACCGGCTGCGACCCGCTGGACAGGATCGTCGAGTCGAACTCGAGGGTGTACCCGTTCTCCGAGACCGACAGCCCACCGGGCCGGGCTCCTCCATGGCCGGCGTGGGCTCCGTGGCCGCCGTGGCTGGTCATGTCGTGGCCGGAACTGCTCTTCATCGTTTCTCCACCCCGCGTGGTGAGTCCTCTGACGGTGCCCGATGTCCCGGACACCGAGCCAAACGATATACCCCCCGGGGGTATTCCGCCAGCGTGTATCCGAGGATGGATGCCTCGACGCCCCGGTGAAGCGAGGCCGGTGGCCACGGAATCCGCCGGCTTCGGCGACGCGCTGGTCGGCCTCGGCTTCGCGATCTGGACGGACGCTGTTTTTCTGTATGGAGGAAATTGTGCGAACTCTATTTCTCATGTATGGAACTCATGAGAGGTTGAGCCCATGGCAGCACAACAGCGTGGACTTAACGACGGGCCGGTCCTGGTGGTCGGTGGTGGCCCGGTGGGGATGGTGGCCGCCGCCTGGCTGGCCCGGCTCGAGGTGCCGGTCGTCCTGATCGAGGCCGAGGACGAGCCGAAGACCGACTGGCGAGCCTCGACCTTTCACGCGGCGACCCTGGAACTCCTCGACGAACTCGGCGTCTCCGGGCAGATGCACGCCGAGGGCCTGCGCGTGCCGATCTACCACTTCCGGGACCGCACGGAGGGGCTGATAGCCGAGTTCGACTTCCGGCTGTTGGCGGACGAGACGCCGTTCCCCTACCGACTTCAGCTCAATCAGCAGCACCTGGTCCGGATGCTGCACCAGCGGCTGCGCACCACTCCGGGAGTCGAGTTGCGCTTCGGCAGCCGGGTCACCGGAGTGCGGCAGCGGCCCGGCGGCGGGGTGACGGTCTCGCTCGGGACCGCGACCGGGGCCGAGGAGTTGACCGGCTCGTACGTGATCGGCGCCGACGGGGCCGGCAGCACGGTGCGCGGCGCGTTGGGCGTCGCGTTCACCGGCTTCACCTATCCCGAGCGCTTCCTGATCGCCAGCACCTCCGTCGACCTCGCCCAGGTGCTGCCGGGGATCGCCGAGGTCAACTACGTGGCCGATCCCCGCGAGTGGCTCTTCCTGTTGCGCACCCCGGAGTCCTGGCGCGCGGTCTGGCCGGTGCCCGCCGAGCAGAGCGAGGCGGAGGCGCTGCACGAGGACACCCTGCGCCGCCAGTTCCAGGGAGTGGCCCCCCGGGCGGAGGGCTATCCGATCATCGACCGCCAGCTCTACCGGGTCCACCAGCGGGTCGCCGAGACCTTCCGGGTCGGTGACGTGCTGCTGGTCGGGGACGCCGCGCACATCAACAGCCCGATGGGCGGAGTCGGCCTCAACAGCGGCATCCACGACGCGGTCGACCTGGCCCGTCGCATCGGGCGGATCGCGGGGGGCGGCGCCGATGCGGACGCCGAGTTGGACGCCTTCGCCGAACGCCGCCACCGGGTCGCCGTGGAGTACGTCCAGGCCGACACCCAGCGCAACACCGAGCGGCTGATGGAGACCGACGAGACCCGCCGCCGCGCCGCGCACGACGAGATGCGGGCCATCGCGGCCGACCCGGAGCGCGCCCGCCGCTACATGCGTCGGGTCTCGCTGCTGGAGAGCGTGCGCCGCTTCGGGATCGGTCTCCCGCCGGGGAGCAGGCCGGAGCACGCCGGCACTCAGGCGCCCTGACCCACACCCGCGTGTTCGGAACCACCCCCATCAGCCGACGATCTGGAGGCCCGCCATGTCCACCGCCGAGGAGACCCCGGAGGCCCGGGAGGCCCGGGCGTCACAGGAGAGCGACCCGGAGCTGCGTGCCCTCTACCAGGACATCGAAGCCGCCGGGTTGCGACCGCTGTGGACCATCACCGAGCAGCTGCTCACCCCGACGCCCCGGCCCCGGGCGGTGCCCTGGCTCTGGCGTTCCTCGGACCTGCGCCCGCTGGCCGAACGCGCCATCCGGCTGGTTCCGGTGGAGCGTGGCGGGGAGCGCCGGGTGCTGTCGTTGACCAACCCGGGTCTCGGCGGCCGGCCCTACGCGGCCGGCACCCTCTGGGGCGCGCTCCAGTGCCTCGGCCCCCGGGAGACGGCTCCCGCGCACCGGCACACCCCGGGCGCCATCCGCTTCGTCGTCGAGGGCGAGGGGGTGTGGACCACGGTGGACGGTGACGCCTGCGACATGCGCCCCGGCGACCTGGTGCTCACCCCCGGTGGCGCCTGGCACGACCACGCCAACGGCGGGGACGGCCACATGTACTGGTTCGACGGCCTCGATCTGCCGATGATCGAGGCCCTGGACGCGATTTTCTTCGAGCCGCACCCCGAGCTGCGGCAGCCGGTGGTGGGCGAACACAACCGATCCGAGCGGGAGTTCGGGGAGGCCGGCGGCGCGCTTGCCGCCACCATGGTGGCCGGCGCGGTGCGCGGCCCGCTCGACGCGGAGCCGTCCGGGTTGCTGGTCTACCGCTGGGCGGAGACCGACCGGCGGCTCACCGAGCTGGCCGAAGGAAGCGACGAGCCACTGGTCGGCGTGGAGTTCACCAACCCGCGCTCCGGCGCCAGCGTGCTGCCCACCCTCTCCTGCGGCATGCACCGGGTGCGGCCCGGCGGCGGGTCCACCCCCGTGCGGCGCACCGGCAACCGGATCTACGTGGCCTTCCGGGGGGCGGGGCACAGCGTGCTCGACGGGCGCCGCTTCGACTGGACCGCGGGCGACATGTTCGTCGTCCCGTCCTGGACGGCCGAGGAGCACCACAGCGTCGGGGGCGCGGACCTGTTCTCGCTCGGCGACGACCCGGTGCTCCGCGCGCTTGGCGTCTACCGCGAGGAGCGCCTGCCGGCCGCCCAGGAGATCACCGATGTCTTCGGCTGAGTCCGCCGGGGCCACCCGGACCGACCCAGCCGCCCGGCCGATCCAGGCCGCCGAACCGAAGGAGAGCAGGACGACATGAAGCTGGTGATCTTCGACGACCATCGCCTGGGCGTGGTGGAGGGAACGGGGGAGCGGGCGCGGGTGGTCGACGTCACCGACGCGTTGGGCTGGCCGCACGACCCGGACCCGCTGACCTCCGGTTGGTGGCGCCGGCTGTGCCGGGACTTCCCCGAGGCCCGGTCGCGCCTGGCCGCGGCCGCCGCGGCCGGCGAGGGACGGCCGCTCGCCGGGACGCGGCTGCGGGCGCCCGCCGTCAACCCCAGCAAGATCGTGGCCTGCGCCTGCAACTACGCCGACCACGTGGCCGAGATGCACGGGGTCCAGGAGCGCACCCTGGGCGGCGTGGAGTCCTGGATGATGAACTTCGACGTCTTCCTGAAGTCGCCGTCCTCGCTCTCCGGCCCCGCCGACGACATCGTGCTCCCGGCGGAGATCGTCGCCGCGGGGCAGGAGATCCACCACGAGTCGGAGTTGGTGATCGTGGTGGGTCGGGGCGGCCGTGACATCCCGGAGGAGCGGGCGCTCGACCATGTCCTGGGCTACACGCTCGGGCTGGACATCACGGTGCGCTCGGCGGCCGACCGCTCCCGCCGCAAGAGCTATGACACCTTCAGCCCGCTCGGCCCGGTGCTGGTCACCGCCGACGAGATCGGCGACCCCGGCGCCCTGGAGATCCGGCTGGACGTCAACGGCGGCGAACGGCAACACGTCAACACCCGGGACCTGTTGACGCCGGTGCCGGCGATCGTCTCCTACGCCTCGCACATGATGACGTTGCTCCCCGGCGATCTGATCTTCACCGGCGCGCCGCCCGGCGTGGGGGCCATCGAGCCGGGTGACACCGTGCACGCGTCGATCGCCGGGGTGGGCGCGATGACCCTCGCCGTCCGGCAGGGCTGACCGCGCCTCGGGGGTCCCGGCCGGAAGTTCCCTTACCGCCCGGGACCCCTCATCGGAAAAGAAGTGGGCTAGAATTCTTTCATGTCGAATGATGCTCCCGGGGTGCGCCGGGCCACCGCCCCGTCGAGCGGCGCCGGTTCTGGCATCAGCTCCGTGGACAACGCCCTGCGGCTCCTCGAACTGATCGGGGAGCGGCAGGCGCTGCGCGTCTCGGAGGCCGCCGACGATCTGGGGGTCGCTCCCTCCACCGCGCACCGGCTGCTCAACGCGCTGCGCCGGCGCGGTTTCGTGCTCCAGGACAAGCCCAACACCGCCTACCGGCCCGGTCCTGTGCTCAACGAGATCGGGCTGGCCGCCATCGGCCGGGTCGACATCCGGCAGGTGGCCAGGCCGGTGCTCGAGGACGTCAGGGACCACACCGAGGAGACGGTCAGCCTCTCGCTGCTCGAGGGGCGCAACGTCCGGTTCATCGACTGCGTGGAGAGTCCCCGCGCGGTCCGGGTCGGCAACCGCACCGGGGTGGTGCTGCCGGCGCACTGCACCGCCGCCGGCAAGGCGATCCTGGCCGCCATGCCCGAGTCCGAGTTGGCCCGCCGGTTCGCGGACGCCGAGCTGGTCACCCGCACCGAGTTCTCGGTCACCGAATGGCCCAGGCTGGCGGCCGAGTTGGCCGAGATCCGGCGGCTCGGCTACGCGGTCAACATCGAGGAGGGCGAGCTGGGCATCTCCGCCGTGGCCGCCGTCCTCCGGGACCGGGCCGGCACCCCGCTGGCCTCGGTGGCGGTCGTGGTCCCGGCGCACCGCCTCGCCGCCAGGGAGCAGGCGGGGCGGTTGGCCGAGCGGCTGCTGGTCGCCAGGGACCAGCTCCAGGAGACGCTGCGCGGGCAGCTCACCTGACCCCGTGCGCGGCGGGTCAGTCCGCCACCGCGCGTTCGTAGTCCAGGTCTGCGTCGGTGAGCCCGATCTCCCGCATCACCGCGTGGATGGTCTCGATCGACTCCCGGTCGTTGCCGCCGCGCCAGACCGGCAGGTTCATCCGGCCGGCCAGCTCGGGTGACAGGTCGCTGATCTCGGGCAGCGCCTCGCGGAAGGCCGCCGGGTCCTCGGCCACCGAACGCGCCGTCCGCTCGACGCCGGCCCGGAACGCCGCCACCAGCTCGGGGTCGTCCGCCACCCGGTCCGAGGTCATCAGATAGGTGCCGATCTGCAACCCGGGCCGGGTGTTGACATAGGGGCTGGCGAGTACCCGAAGACCCTGCGACCGGCCGATGGAGGCGAACGGCTCGATCAGCACGCCGGCGTCCACGTCCCCGCGATCGATGGCCGCCGGGATGTCAGGCAACGGCATCTCCACGAAGCGGACGTCGTCGTTGGAGAGCCCCGCCTCGGTCAGCACCGAGTTGACCACCACGTCATTGATGTTCTGGAGCGAGTTGACCGCGATCCTGGTCCCGTCCAGATCCTCGGGAGAGGCGATCGGGCTGTCCTCGGGGACCACCAGCGAGGCGAAGTCCTCCGCCGGGTCCTGCGCGGTGGAGGTGCCGGCCGCCACCATCTGGATCGGCATCCGCCGCCCCATCGCGATCATCGCCGACACCACGTTGGAGCCGGCCACGTCGATGTCGCCGCTGAGCAGCGCGGGGATCACCGTCGCGCCACCGCTGGACGGGCTCACCCTCAGGTCGACGCCCTCGTCGGCGAAGTAGCCCCGGGACACCCCGTAGGCCAGGAACGAGGACGGCACGCCTGCGGTCTCCGAGACCACCAGGGTGTCGCCGTCCCCGCCGCCCGAGACGTCGGCCCCCGACAGGTCGCCCCCGTAGTCGCTACAGGCCGCCGTACCGAGCACCAGAAGACCGGCGAGCGTCCCGGCCGCCGCGCGTCTCCGGCCTCGCCGCCGGCTCACGCCGCCACCTTCCCGCCGTCGATCGCGGCGAACAGCTCACCGCGCAGCCGGGCGAACTCCGGGTTCTCCTTGGTGCGCACCTGGTCCCTGGGACGCGGCAGGTTCACCGTCACCTCGTGGCCCACGGTGGCCGGCGGACGCAGCACGAGCACCCGGTCGGCGAGGTAGATCGCCTCGTCGATGTCGTGGGTGACGAAGAGCACCGTCGTCTCGTAGCGCTCCCAGACCCGGAGCAGCAGATCCTCGAGGCCGGACCTGGTCTGGGCGTCCACCGAGGCGAACGGCTCGTCCATCAGCAGGATCCTGGGCCGGTAGGCCAGCGCCCTGGCGATGGCCACCCGCTGCTGCATGCCCCCGGAGAGCTGCCAGGGGAAGCGGTCGCCCCGGTCGGCCAGGCCCACCGCGTCCAGCGCCTCCTCGGTCAGCGCCGCGGCCTCCCGGCGGTCGATCCCCTTGTAGCGCAGCGGAAAGGCGATGTTGCGGCGGACCGTCATCCAGGGCAGCAGCGAGCGGCTGTAGTCCTGGAAGACGAAGGCCATGTCCTTGGGCGGCCCCGTCACCGGCTCGCCGCGCAGCGTGATCTCGCCCGAGGTGGAGGGGAGCAGGCCGGACAGACACCGCAGCATCGTGGTCTTGCCACACCCGGAGGAGCCCAGGACGCAGACGAACTCCCGGTCCTCCACGGTGAAGTCGAGGTCCGCCACGGCCGGCGCCGCGCTCGGGTCGGGGCCGTAGACCTTCCGCAGATGGGAAACGTTGAGCATCAGACTTCTCCGTCGGACGAGGGGGCGGCGGAACGCGCCGACCGCTTGGTGGTTCCGGTCTTCCCGGCGGCGGCGGCCGGCGAGGCCAGGCCCTTGAGGCCGAAGTGCCAGGCCAGCACCCGGCGTTCCAGGCGCTGGAAGAGCCAGTTGAGGACGTAGCCGAGCACCCCGAGCAGGATGATCCCCGTCCACATCTCGGGGATGGCGAAGGAGCGCTGCTGCTCCAGCACGAAGTAGCCGAGACCGTTGCTGCTGGCCACCATCTCGGAGACCACCATCAGGATGATCGCGATGGCCAACGAGGTGCGCATCCCGGCGAAGATCCGCGGGGCCGCGCCCGGCAGGATGATCCGCAGCACCCGGGCGCCCAGCGGGATGTGGTAGGCGCGGGCCATGTCCAGTTGCTGGCCGTCGACCCCCCGCACCCCGTCGATGGTGTTCAGCAGGATCGGCCAGACCGCGCCCAGCACGATCACGAAGATCTTGGAGCTGTCGCCGGAGCCGAAGAGCAGCAGCGAGAACGGGATCAGCGCCGGGGCCGGCAGCGCCCGCAGGAACTCCACCACCGGCTCGGCGGCGGTGCGCAGCATCCTGGACATGCCCAGCACCAGGCCGAGTGCCACGCCGAGGACGACCGAGGCCAGATAGCCGGCCGACATCCGCAGCAGCGAGGGCAGCAGGTCGCTGCCCACCCGGTCGAAGAGCCACAACTCGCGGAAGTACTGGAGGATCTCGCTCAGCGGCGGGAAGTAGAAGCTCTGCGCCCGGGCCGTCCACAGGCCGTAGCCGACCAGCAGGGCGGCGGGCAGCGCCAGCTCCAGCAGGAACCCGAGGGCGCGGCGGTTCACTGGGCCACCTCCTGGCGCTGCGACGGGTGCCACTTCAGCAGCCGACGCTCGACGGACTGGAAGGCGCTGTTGAGCAGCCAACCGACCAGTCCCGTGACGATGATCAGGGCGTACATCCGCGGCAGGTTGGCGTTGGACTGGGCCACCACGATCGACTGCCCGAGGCCGGGCGCGCCCACCACCAGTTCGGCGGTCACCGCCAACACCAGCGCGATGGCGGAGGAGATCCGCAGCCCGGTGGCGATGTAGGGGGCGGCGCTCGGCAGGGTGACCCGGAAGAACGTGGCGGTCGGCGGCAGTCCGTAGGACCTGGCGGTGTCCCGCACCACCGGGTCCACGTCCTGCACCCCGTAGATCACCTGGAGCAGGATCGGCCAGAAGGTGACGAAGACGATCAGGAAGACCTTCATCTCCAGGCCGACGCCGTAGACCAGTACCGCCAGCGGGATCAGCGCCACGGAGGGCACCGGGCGGCAGAACTCGATGACCACCCGGGCCGCCCGGTACGCGGTCCGGTTCGAGCCCAGCAGGATGCCGCAGGGCACGGCGAGCAGGGTGGCCAGCGCCAGCCCCAGGGCCCAGCCGCTCAACGTGCGGCCTGTCTCCGTCCAGAGCGGATGCCCGGCGGCCAGCTTGAACAGCTCCGCGTAGGTCTCGGTGATCGGCGGGAACCAGCCGCGGGAGAGCAGCCCGATGCGCGAACAGACCTCCAACGCCAGGAGCACCACGAGCACCCCGGCGATCTTCAGCCCGAGGTCCCGCACCCAGCGTCGGCCGAGAAGGCGCGCCACGCGTCCTGAGCGGTCCGCCGGATGTGCCCGAGACATCCCCTGTGGAGCGCTTGTGACCGTTGCGGTCCCTTCGAGGCTCATGACATGACAGAGGTAGTTTCGGACCAGCTCATGGCGACTCCTTCGTGCTTGAACGGGGTGCCCTGCAAGTTACGACCTGTTTCCGCATACAGCAATACGTTCGCTTGAACTTCCCTCTATAGGAAAAATCGGCGGTCGGAGGGCCCGCCGCGCGCCCCCGGGGCGGGTGCTCCGGAATCCGGCGTGATCAGGGGATTTGTCAGTGCTCGGCGGTAAACTTGGAGCAGTGTTCGAGAGAGTTGTCCGGAGCGATCCGGCGCTCTCGACAGCGACAGGAGGACCCCTGTGATGGCTGCCGCACTCACCTCGACGCCCGCGCTGTTCGACCTTCCGTACGCCCCGCTCGCGAAGGCGCCGCTGCCCGCCGGGCAGCCGCGTGAGTGGTACATCGCCCACAACCGCAGGCTCAAGGCCATGCGCCTGGCCATCGCCCTGCTCGACTCCGGCGTCCGCACCCCGCTCCAGGCACGCGACCGCGTCATACGGGACACCGCGGCGCTCATCGGCATCCACCCGCCGTCCACCACCACCTGCCACATGGTGCGGGCCCTGATGAGCTACACGCGCTGAGGGGCGTGGCCGGGGCGGGCGTCTATAGGATCAACCCGCCCCGGGCTGCGGGGTGTTGCTGCGACGATCGGTGGCTTGTGATGGACGACTTCCTGGCGGAAGCGGTCGGCGAGGTGCTCGACGAGACGGAGGACGCCCTGGAGGACGTCGGCGTCGACGTGGAGATCGACGGCGACTGAACCCTGACCCGACAGTCGGCCCCCGCCGCGCGCCGCGGCGGGGGCCGACCGCGGGGCGCTCGGCGACGCGGCCGGCGCGCCTCACCGCTGTCAGGGGATCGGCGGAGGCTGTGCCCGGTCGGCGGCGCCCGGCAGGAAGTAGGATTCCCCACGTCAGAGGGATGGATGAGCTGTCAACGACCTCGTTACACTCCCTCCATGAACGCGACGCCTCGCTGGCTGACCTCGGAGCAGAAGGCCGCCTGGGACAGCTTCATCCGCATGCAGGAGACGCTCATCGGGCGACTCTCCCGCCTGGTCCAGGCCGACTCCGGGATGTCCGCCTCCGACTACATCGTGTTGGTCGGTCTCACCGAACGCGGCGGCGGGCGAATGCGCTTCCTGGAGCTGGCCAAGTCGGTGGAGTGGGAGAAGAGTCGCATGTCCCACCAGGTCACGCGGATGGCGAAGCGCGGACTTGTGGCCAGGGAGGAATGTCCCGACGACGGGCGCGGCGCGTTCATCGTCGCCACCCCGGCCGGCTACGAGGCGATCGAGAATGCCGCGCCCATGCACGTCGAACACGTCCGCCGGCTGTTCATCGAGGCCCTCACCCAGGAGGAACTCGACACGCTCGCCCGGATCTCGAACCGCGTTCTCGCGCATATGGAGAAGCAGCCCGACTGACCCGGAGCGAGGCGGCGCCACTCAGGCCAGGACGAAGCTCAGGAGCGCCTTGTTGACCTGGTCGGCGTGGGTCCACAGCAGGCCGTGCGGGGCGCCTTCGATCTCGACGTACTCCGCCTCGGGGAACATCTCGTGGAACGGGCGGCCCGTGGCGTCGATGGGGAGGATGTTGTCCTTGGTCCCGTGCAGGATCAGGGCGGGCTTGCCGGCGGCGCGCACGGCGGCGACGT
The DNA here is from genome assembly GCF_054783955.1 of Streptomyces mayteni. Taxonomy (NCBI): domain Bacteria; kingdom Bacillati; phylum Actinomycetota; class Actinomycetes; order Kitasatosporales; family Streptomycetaceae; genus Streptomyces; species Streptomyces mayteni. The sequence continues at coordinate 41,678 of NZ_BAAGPR010000046.1, forward strand.
CCTCGCGGAAGTCCTCGATCCAGCTGGGCACCACCGCGTAGGCGGCCACCGGCGCGCTGCGGGTGGCGGTGTTCCAGCTGGCGGTGACCGCCTCCTGGCTGATGCGCGAGCCGAGGGTCTCGTCGAGGTTGTAGAAGTCGCTGAAGAACTGCGTGAACCAGGCGTACCTGTCGGTGCGGGCCGCCTTGGAGATGTCGTCGAAGACGGACCGCGGCACGCCGGTCGGGTTGTCGTCGGCCGCCACGAGGAACGGCTCGAGCGAGGCGAGGAACGCCAGCTTCGCGACGCGCTCGTGACCGTGGTTCCTCACGTAGCGCGCCAACTCGCCGGTGCCCATGGAGAAGCCGACCAGGATCACGTCGCGCAGGTCGAGGGAGTCGAGCAGGGCGTTCAGGTCGGCCGCGAAGGTGTCGTAGTCGTAGCCGGTGCCGACCTTGCTCGACTGCCCGAAGCCGCGGCGGTCGTAGGTGATGACGCGGTAGCCGGCGGCGATCAGCTCGCGCGACTGGAGTTCCCAGCTGTCGCCGTCCAGCGGGTAGCCGTGGATGAGGACGACCGGCTGCCCGGTCCCGTGGTCCTCGTAGTAGATCTCGGTGGTGGTGCTGTTCTCGTTGCCGACCGCTATGTATCCCATGGTTCCGATTCCCTCTGTGCGGTGGTGACCCCGGATCCGGGGTCGCGTTCGGACGCCGCTGACCTGCCCGCTCGGTGTCAGACCATCGGGTTGCCGCTGACGGTCGCCTCGGGGGAGGTGAGGTCCTGGATCACGTCCCAGTGCTCGACGATGCGGCCGTTTTCCAGCCGGAAGACGTCGACGATGACGACGGGGTTCGGCGCCCAGCCGTGGACGATGCTGTGGGTGAACACGAGGTCGCCCTGTGCGGCGATCCGCTGCGGCTCCCACGAGAAGCCCTCCAGGCCCGGCACCACGGCACGGAGCGTGTCCAGACCGTTGGGCATCCGGGGGCTGTGCTGCACGTAGGGTTCGGCCCAGTACCGGTCGAGCGCGGTGACGTCCTTCTCGGCGAAGAGCTCCCGCATGGCGGTGAGCACGATCTCGGTATTGCTGGTCATGGTCATGCTTTCTTGATGGTTCCGACGAAGTGGTACAGCGTGCCGCCCGCGGTCACGTGGGAATTGCCTCAACCCCCGGCCACCGGGGACGGGTTGCCGGAGCATCCGGCAACCCGTCAGAGAATGCCGCGCGGTTCCGACCACTCGCCGTTGACGCCGAGGCCCGATACGGAGGGAGCCGGCGCGGTGGTCATGTCAGGCGCGGTCGGTGGCGAGGAGCTGCGTCTCCCAGGCGTAGGCCACGCCGGTGGCACCGCCGTGCTGCACCATGATCTCGGTGGTGCCCGCGATGGTCTTCTCGCGGGCCCAGTCGCGCTGCCACTCGCTCATCACGGCCAGCCAGGTGATCGGGGTGACGCCGGCCTGGACCATGCGCCGCACGGCCATGTCGTGGCCCTCCTTCGTGCCACTGCCCGAGGCGTCGGTGACGGCGTAGACCTCGAAGCCCTCACCCGCGGCCTGGATGGCCGGCATCGCCACACAGACCTCCGTCCAGAGGCCGGCGATGATCAGCTTCTTGCGTCCGGTCGCCTTGACGGCGTCCACGACGCGCTGGTCCTCCCAGGTGTTGATGAGGGTCCTGTTGATCGGCTTCTGCTCCGGGAACACGTCCTGCACACCCTGGAGGAGGAGGCCGCCCCGCTCCTCCAGGACGGTCGTCAGGATGGTCGGGACGTCGAACACCTTGGCGGCCTTGGCGAGGCCGACGACGTTGTTGACGATCATCGTCGGTTCGTGGCTGTTCAGGTTGGCGAACTGGAACGGCTGGTGGTCGATCAGCGCCAGGACGCTCTCCTCGGGCGTCAGCAACGCGTCGAGGCCGGCCTTCTTCTCAGTGCTCATGGGATTCCTCTTCCAGGGCTTCGCGTCCACGGGGCCTCGGACGGTGCATCGAGATCTCGATGCCCGCGGCGACCGGCTGAGGGCTGGTCAGCTGGCGTCCCCACCGGTTTGGTTGACGCGACACCCACATTAGGTACCGGTAGTTGAGCTGTCAACCAGTGCCTCGAGTCGCTGCGTCGCCGGGGTGCCTGGCGGGTGCCTGGCGGGTGGGTGGCGGGCGAACAGCGCTGCCCGCGAGGTCAGTTGGCGCGGGCCAGGGCGATGTTGGTCGAGCCGCGCTGCCCGGCCTCGTAGAACATGTGCAGCCGTCCGTCCACCTCGACGAACGACGGTGCGGCGGCCCGCCCGTCGTCCGGCGCGCCCGACCGGGCGTCGTAGAGCACGCCGAGGTGGTCCTCGCGGTCGAAGCCGGTGCCGACCCGGGCGACATGGATGTTCCCGGTGCCGGAGTGGTACACCACGTGCCCGCCGCCGTTCCGCGACCAGTAGTGCGCGCCGGAGAGCTGGCCGCCCTCGCCCGCCCTCGGCGAGATCAGCGGGTCCGGCTTGACCTGCCAGCCGGAGGTCAGCGACTGCGACCAGCCGAGGTAGATCTTGCGGGTGCCGCCGTGGTTGCCCATGAAGAGCATGATGTACATGCCCGACCGGGTCGGGTGCGGGAAGACCCGGGCGTAGGACGTCTCGCTGACGCCCGGCAGCAGGTAGGTGCCCACCACCCTGTTGTGGTACTGGAAGCTGCGCCCGTCGGCCGAACTCGCCACCCTGGTCGTGTGGTTCTCGCCGTGGAAGAACAGGTAGATCCTGCGGTCCGCCGGGTTCCAGAAGGCGTCAGGGCTCGAGACGTGGGAGACGTCGAAGCTGGCCCAGGTGCGGGGAATGACCGGGTTGTTCGGGTACTCCCGCCAGGGGCCGGTGACCGTGTCGGCGTAGGCCAGGCAGATCCCGCCGGGTGGGTCGTGCGGCGCGTAGTACATGTACCAGCGGCCCAGCGGGTTGGCGATGCGGCCGGCGACATGGCGGACGGACGGGAAGATCAGCTCGTTGGTCGGGTTGTATCTCAGCTGGCTCTTGTCGAGCGCCTGGCCGTAGTAGCCGAAGGTCGGGAAGCCGGGCACCGCCGCCTGAGCGGTGGCGCCCCCGGCGAGGGACAGCAGTCCGCCGGCCGCCGTCGCGGTGCCGAGCGCGGCGGTGCCGAGCGCGGCGGTGCCGCGCAGCAGTCCGCGGCGGCTCACGGGGGTGGTGGGGGAGTGACTCAGGTCGTCCGTCACGGTGACTCCAGAGGGGGATGCGACGAGGCGGGAAGCCGATGGCAGCAAAGCTTCGAGGCGGCTCGGAGCAGCGTCAAGGTGGTAATACGAATTACCACCTTGACGGCCCTCGGCCGGAAACGCAGCATGACGACGGAACGCACCGCCACCTCGAGAGGAGACGGCCGTGACCGGACCCCGCCGCCGGGTGACCCAGCAGGACATCGCCCGGATCAGCGGGGTCAGCCAGACCACGGTCTCCCTGGTGCTGAACAACCGGCTCGACGCCGGGGTGCGGATAGCGCCGGAGACCAGGCAACGGGTGCTGGAGGCCATCGCCGAGACCGGCTACGTCGCCGACCCGGTGGCCAGGCGCATGGTCGCCAGGCGCAACCGGATCATCGGCGTCTTCACGTATGAGGCGGTCTTCCCCGGCGGTACCCGGGACTTCTACCAGCCCTTCCTGGCGGGCATCGAGGAGAGCGCGGAACAGCTCGGCTGCGATCTGCTGCTGCTGACCAGCGCCCCGGTCGTGGACGGACGGCGGCGCATCCTCCACGAGGGCAACCGCTTCCGGCTCGCCGACGGCTGCGTCCTGCTCGGCCGGGAGACCGACCGTGGCGAACTGGCCAGGCTGGTGGCCGAGGACTACCCGTTCGTCTCGGTCGGCCGCCGCGCCGACGCCGGCGGCCCGGTCCCCTACGTGGGCGCCGACTACCCGGGGGCGGTCGCCGAACTGGTGGCCAGGGCCGTGGAGTTGGGGCACCGGCGGCTGGCCTATCTGGGCAGCGGCAGCCACACCGAGTCGCGCGGCGACCGGCGGGACGGCTTCACCGCCGCGCTCGCCGCCACCGGCGCCGCGGGCCCGGTGCTGGCCGGCGACACCGCCGGGCTGATCGCCCGGCTGCCGGAGCTGGTCGCCGACGGCGTGACCGCGCTGTTCGTCGAGGAACCGGCCGACTGCCAGCGACTGGCCGACCGGCTGGCCGAACTCGGGCATCCGGTGCCGGCCGGGATCTCCGTCGTGGCGCTGGGCAACCCTCCCCCAGACTCCGTCCGGGGGGACCCCCACGGAGCAGACTCCGTCCGGGGGGACCCCCACGGAGCAGACTCCGTCCGGGGGGACCCCCACGGAGCAGACTCCGTCCGGGGGGACCCCCAGACGGGGCCAGACTCCGTCCGGGGGGAGCCCCATCCGCCGGCCACCGCCGACATCGACTTCACCGGTTTCCGCATCCCCCGCCGGGAGATGGGGCGGCAGGCCATGGAGGTGCTCAGCGCCCTGCTCGAGGGCGTGAGCACCGTGCCGCGGCGCCTGCTCGCCTGCGATATCCACCGGGGCGCCAGCCTCGCGCCGCCGCCCGCTCGGCGGCCGGGCCCGAACGGTTCGGCGGCGCCCCGGGCCCGCGGCTAGGGCCTGTCTTCCGGATCTTCGTGGGGCCGCGACGCCAGCTACGGCACCTCGCTGCGTTACCGAATCGCGCGAATACGGCCAAGTATGAGCTGCGATCCGGCGCCTTGCGCGAAGCGAATGGGGGCACCTCCCGGACGAAGTCTGGGGGAGCACCGCATCTGGGGGTACTCCCCCAAGCACTCCGTGCAGGGGGCACCCCCACCCAGGCCGCCAGGCCTGGGGGAGCCAAGGCCTGATCCACGAAGATCCCAAAGACAGGCCCTAGTTCGGGGCCGCCATGAGGAGGGCGAAGCGGGTGGCCGGGTCGGTCCACCAGTGGCGAACGGTGAAGCCGCCGCGTTCGAGTTCGGCGGTGAGGGCGTCGCGGCGGAACTTGCAGGAGAGCTCCGTGCGCAGGTCCTCGCCCGCGGCGAGGTCGAGCGTGAGGTCGAGGTCGGGGATCTTGACGGTCTGGAGGGCGCGGGAGCGCAGCCGCATCTCGATGCGTTCGAACTCCGGGTTCCACAGGGCGACGTGGTCGAAGAGGTCGGGGTCGAAGTCGGCGCCGAGTTCGCGGTTGAGGACGTGCAGCACGTTCCGGTTGAAGGCGGCGGTGACGCCGGCCGCGTCGTCGTAGGCGCGGACGAGGGTCTCGGGTTCCTTCACCAGGTCGGCGCCGAGCAGCAGCACGTCGTCGCCGCTGAGCGCGCGCGACAGGGTCAGGTAGAAGGCGTGGCGCTGCGGCTCGTCGAAGTTGCCGACGGTGCTGCCGAGGAAGGCCAGCAGGCGTGGGCCGGGCTCGTCGGGCAGCGCGAGGTCGGACTCGAAGTCGGCCACGGTGGCGGAGACCGTGAGCTCCGGGTAGTCGAGACGGATCGCGGTGCCGGCCGCTTCGAGGGCGGGGGCGCTGACGTCCAGGGGGGCGTAGCGGCGCAGTGTGCCGGCGGCGGTCAGGGCGTCGAGCAGCAGTCGGGTCTTGCGGGAGGAGCCGGAGCCCAGCTCGATCAGGGTCGTGGCCCGGGTCAGGGTGGCGATCTCCGGGGCGCGGTGGGTGAGGATCTCCTGTTCCGCGCGCGTCAGGTAGTACTCGGGGAGGTGGGTGATCCGCTCGAACAGGTCGCTGCCCCGCTGGTCGTAGAACCACTTGGGGGACAGGGTGCGCGGTGCCCTGCCGAGGCCGTCGCGTACGTCCGCGTGGAGCGTGGTGGTGAAGTGGTCGGCGGGCAGCCGGTCGTCGAGGGTGAAACCGTGGTCGGTCATGGGGCGTGGTCCCTTGGGGCTTGGGAGCGGGGCGCGCAGGGGGATGATCCGCACGCCGGCGGTCGTGGCCAGGAGCAGCGAGTGGTCGGGGGCTTCCCGCCAGTCGCCAGGGGTGTCGTCGGGTTCCGAGGCGACCAGGGCGGTGGCGGGTCCTGTGCGGTACCACAGGGTGTCGCCCCAGGCGGTGGCGGCGATCGTGTGGCCGTCGGTGAGGAGGAAGTTCAGCCGGGCGGTCGGCCGGGCCGCGCCGACCTGTCGGACCACCGCGGCCAGGGCGCCGGCCGGCGGCTCGCCCCGCCGTAGCCGGCGCGCGATCATGGCCCACAGCACGGCCGAGTCGCTGTGGGTCTCCAGGGCGAGCGCCTCGGCGGCGGTGAGGTCGGTGGGCAGCCGGGTCCAGTCGGGGACGGCGCCGTTGTGGCTGAACAGCCAGCGCCCGTCGCGGAAGGGCGCGGCCGCCGACTCGTCCTGGGTGGTGCCGGCGGTGGCGGAGCGGACCGCGGCCAGCACGGTGCGGCTGGTGATCGTCCTGGCCAGTTCGGGGAAGTTGGCGTCGGCCCAGACGGGCACCGCGCGGCGGTAGCGCGCGGGCCTGGGGAGTCCGGGGTCGCCCTCGGCGCCGCCCGACTGGTCCGGCGCCAGGTCCGGGTACCAGCCGACGCCGAACCCGTCCGCGTTCACCGTGCCGTGCCGCTGTCGCGCGGGCCGCCAGGACTGCTCGTACAGGCCGCGCGGCGGTTCGGTGAGCAACCGCGCGAGGGTCACGGGGGGCCCGACGTAGGCGAGGTGGCGGCACATCAGTCGCGGCCCTCCGCCGCGGCGTCCCTGGCGGTGCGGAAGCCGGCGAAGATCTGCCGCCGGATCGGGAGGTCCCAGTTGCGGAAGGTGCCCCGGCAGGCGACCGGGTCGACGGAGAAGGCGCCGCCGCGCAGCACCCTGTAGTCGGGGCCGAGGAAGACCTCCGAGTACTCCTTGTAGGGGAAGGCGGTGAATCCGGGGTAGGGGGCGAAGTCCGAGGCCGTCCACTCCCAGACGTCGCCGATCAGTTGCCGGGCGCCGCTCGGCGCGGCGCCGGCCGGGTAGCCGCCGACGGGTGCCGGCCCGAGGTGGCGCTGGCCGAGGTTGGCGTGCTCGGGTCCCGGCTCCGCGTCTCCCCAGGGGTAGCGGCGGGAGCGACCGGTGGCGGGGTCGTGCCGGGCCGCCTTCTCCCACTCCGCCTCGGTCGGCAGCCGCCGCCCGGCCCACCTGGCGTACGCGTCCGCCTCGTACCAGCAGACGTGCAGCACGGGCTCGTCGGGGGGAACGGCCTCGGTGACGCCGAACCGGCGGCGCAGCCACCCGCCGCCCTCCCGACGCCAGAACAGCGGCGCCCGGAGCCCGGCCTTCCTGACGTGCCGCCAGCCGTCCGGGGCCCACCAGCGGGGGTCGCGATAGCCGCCGTCGTCGATGAACGCCTGGTAGGCGGCGTTGCTGACGGGCACCGTGTCAAGCCAGAACGCGGGGACGTCCACGGTGTGGTGGGGGCGTTCGTTGTCGAGCGCCCACGGGTCGGTACTGGTGCCCATCGTGAACGGGCCGCCGGGGACCAGCACCTCGCGGGGCAGCGTGGCCGCGTCGGCGGGCGCCTGGGGCGGCGCCGGTGCCCGGAGGACGGGCGGCCCCTCGCGCAGTTGCAGGGTGGCGAGCATCGTCTCGTCGTGCTGCTGCTCGTGCTGGGCGAGCATGCCGAAGACGAACCCGTTCGCCAGCAGCGGCTCCGGATTGTCGGGCGAGGTGTCGGTGCCGTCGAGCACCTCCCAGGTCGCGGCGCGGACCGCGGCCAGGTAGTCGCGGGCGGCGGCCGGTCCGAGCAACGGCAGGGCGGGGCGGTCGGCGCGGGGGTGCTGGAAGGCGTCGTAGAGCGGGTCGAGGTCGGGACGCAGCCCGGGGCGCCGGCCGGCCGTGCGGACCAGCCACAGGTCCTCCTGGTTGGCGATGTGGGCCAGGTCCCACACCAGGGGCGACATCAGCCGCGAGTGCTGGGCGACGAGGTCGGCTTCGGTGACCCGGTCGGTGAGGCGCAGGGTCCGGCGGCGGGCGGCCTCCAGCGAGGCCCGGGCGGCGGCGGACAAGGTGGTGCCGGACAAGGTGGTGCCGTGGTGAGGATTCGTCATGGCATGCCCTTTCGGACGGGTCACGCGCGGCTGAGCGCGTCCAACTGGTCATGGGCGGGACACCGGCCACGTTCCGGGTAGCGCTCCGCGAAGGAGGTCAGGGCCCGCCGCAGGGCCGCGGGTGCCCCGCGGCGTGCCAGGGCGCTGTCGGCCGCGGCGAAGCAGAGGCGGGCCGCCTTGGCGAGGTCCGGGTCGGCGAGACCGACGCGGGCCGCCCGTCGCCAGACGTCGACGCGGGGAAACGGCTCCGGGTTCCGACACAGCGGTTCGGTGGCCGCGTAGGCGGCGTCCGAGGCGGCGGGGTCGTCGAGGAGGAGGGCCGTCAGCACGGTCGGCACGATCCAGTCGTCGCCGTGCTGCGCGTCGATCATCCGCAACTCGAGCCAGCCGCGCGGTCTGACCGGCGGGAAGAGCGTGCCGAGGTGGTAGTCGAGGTCGGCCCGCGTGGGCGGCCGGAGCCCCGGGACGCCGCCAAGCCAGTCGCGGAGCGTCAGCCCCGGCGGCGCCGACCAGTCACGGCCGTGGGCGCCGCGGACGCACATCACCTTCGCGTCGAGCGCGTAACGGCTCCAGGCCACGCGCGGGTCGGGATGGTGGCGCGGCTGATGGGTGCGGCCGGCGTCCATCCGGAACCAGAGGGCCTGGCGGGTGGACAGCCATCCGGTGGGACGGCCGTCCCGGACGGGGGAGTTGGCGAAGGCGGCGACGAGGACCGGACCGAGACGGTGGGCGAGCTCCCAGCGGGAGCGGTGGCCGGAGACGCCGTCCGAGTCGTCCCCGCAGTCCAGGTTGACCTGCACGGAAGCGGTGCGCCGCATCATCACCCGGCCCCAGGGGCCCTCGCGGTCGAAGAAGCCCTCCATGGCCAGGTACCGGGGATGCCGAAGCACCCGGGGCGGATCGCGGAACGGGTCGAGGCCCCGGCCGACCAGCACGAGGCCCGCCTGCGCCATCGCCTCGCGCAGCACGGTGAGATCGGCGGTCATCGCCTCGACGCACGCGGTGAGTGAAAGGGCCGGCGGGGAGCTGAGCTCTACCTGGCCGCCGGGCTCGCGGCTGAGTGTGCTGCCCCCGGGGAGGGCACCTGGGCCCTCGACCGGCGCGAGGGCCGCATCAAGTCGGTCGACGGATATCGGTAGTCGAGGATCGTGGCGGTCCTGGACCAGCCACTCCGTCTCCACACCCGTCCGCTCGGGTGGGCCGGTCTTGAAGCACACACCACGCACATGTGTCTCCGCCTCCTCGGGGGTCAGCGCGGTCGTCATCGTCCTGCTCCTCTCTCACGGGGTTCACGGCTGGCGTGAATCGGGGCGAGCGGATGCGAGATCGGCCTCACGGCCTCGCACGGCTTCTCGTATACCCACACCGCGTCCGGAATCCCGCTCCCGGTGGTGATCTCCGGTGAGACCGTCGATGGACCACGCATGATGTCGGCATGACCCGCGTGCCGGGCGACTTCCTCGAGCATGTGGATCAGTGCATCGCGCAGTGAGACGGTCGCGCCGTCGAAGAACGCGAACGCGGTGCCTGTGGCGTCGATGTCCAGGATGTACTTGGCCGACTCGTCGGTGGCCACGTGCCAGTCGGACGCCTCCCCGCCCTCGACCTCGAAGGGAAGAGGGACCCCCGCGTGGCCGAACGTGAGCCAGAACCAACCGAGTTCGGCACCGGCCATGCCCAGACCCTAGCGGCCGGGAAGTCCCGTGCACCGGGCACGATTCACGGAAAGTGAACCGGAACCCGAGAAATGGCGGCACCATCTGTGGGATGCTCCCTTCCCTTCAGATCGGCCCGTACACCGTCATCGCGCTCGCCGACGGCGTGGGCCCCTTCTTCTCTCCCAGGTCGGAGGCGTTCCCCGGCGCCTCCGCCGAGCAGTGGGCGGCGGCCGACCGGTTCGATCCCGGCGCGGTCGACGCCGACGGGCGCTGGCGGCTCCGGTTCCGCGCGTTCGCGATCCGCGGCGACCGGGGCGTGACGCTGGTCGACGCGGGGATCGGCCCGGCCGACAGCCCGGCGGCCTCGTGGGCGCCCGTGCCCGGGGTGCTCCCGGCTTCGCTGGCCGCCGCGGGCATCGAACCGTCCGACGTGGACACCGTGGTGCTCACCCACCTCCACACCGACCACGTGGGCTGGGCCGTCGTCGGCGGCGGCGAGCGGGCGCGGCCGTTCTTCCCGAACGCCGGATACCTGTTGCAGCGGGCCGAACTCGACGCGATCGAGGAGATCAACCCGCAGCTGCGGTCCGCCGTGATCGACCCGCTGCGGAAGACCGACCAGCTACGGCTGCTCGACGGCGACACCCCGCTGCGCGGCGGCGAGCGCGTGGTCGCCACACCGGGTCACACGCCAGGGCACCAGAGCGTGCTCGTCGCGGACGGGCGCGAACTGGTCGCCGTCACCGGTGACCTGCTCGTGCACGCGATCCAGCTCCTCCACCCCGAACTCGCCTACGCCCACGAGATGGACCCCGAGCAGGCAAGGGCATCGAGGGAACAGGTGCTCCACGGCCGGGCCACCAGCACCCTCCATCTCGCGACCCCGCACCTGACCGAGCCGTTCATCGCCCGCTGACCGCCGCCCGCCTCAGTCGGGGTGCCCTCGCGGATGCTGCGGACCGCGGTGAGGAGGGAGTCGATCGCCTCCTCGCCGAGTCCCTGGGCGCGGGCCTGTGTCGCCCAGGCGTCGGGGGACGTCTCGACGTACGCGATGCGCCGGCCGATGGTGCGGCCGATGATGTCGACGGCTTCCCTCGTGGTCAGTGCCTCGGGCCCGGAGAGTTCGTGGACCATGCCCTCGTGCTGCCCGGGAGAGGTGAGGATCTCGACGGCCACGGCGGCGATGTCGGCGACGTCGATGAAGTCCTCGGATGCGCCGCCGACGTCGAACCTCTGGAAGCCGCCGGCTCCTATCGCCTCCCTGGCCTGCTGGCCGGTGAAGTTCTGGGCGAAGGAGCCGGGGCGCAGGATGGTCCAGGCCGTGCCGGAGTCCTTCACCGCCTGTTCCAGCGGGGCGACGATGTGACTGCCGCTCAGGCCGGTGCGTCCCGAGAGCAGGACGAGGTGGCGGACCACCACCTTGTGGCCCGACCGAACATTCGGTTAGCGTGCGGCACGGCCAAGTAATCCAGCCAGCCCCCTGCCTGTCAAGAGGTGGATCGCATGCCGCAGTTGAGCCCCCAAGGCCCCGACTTCCTCGCCCGTCACCGCGCACTGCTGGAGCGGGCGGTGGCCGCGGCCGAGCGTCGCGAGCACTGGACCCCGTATCCGGAGTCGCCGAGCAAGTCGGTGTACGGGGAGGACGCCGCGAAGCTCGGCGAGACGGCCTTCCACGAGCAGGTGGGCCGGCCGTTCGAACTGCCGGGCCACCCGGGCGAGTCGCGGGTGTCGCCCGGGGAGCGCTCCCCGTACGGCTTCCCGCTCGACGTCTCCTACCCCCGCCTGGAGCCGGACGCGGCGGTGGCCGCCGCGAAGGCCGCCGTCCCCGGCTGGCGGGACGCCGGGCCCGATGTCCGCGCCGGCGTCGCCGTGGAGATCCTGACCCGGCTGAACGCGGCGAGCTTCGAGATCGCGCACGCCGTGCAGCACACCACAGGTCAGGCCTTCGTGATGGCCTTCCAGGCCGGCGGTCCGCACGCCCAGGACCGGGGTCTCGAGGCGGTCGCCTACGCCTGGGCGGAGCAGAAGCGGCATGTGGAGCGGGCCCGTTGGAGCAAGCCGCAGCGCAAGGGCGGCCCGCTGGTGATGGACAAGCGGTTCACGCCGGTCGGGCGCGGCGTCTCCCTGTTGGTCGCCTGCAACACCTTCCCGACCTGGAACGGCTATCCGGGGCTCTTCGCCTCGCTGGTCACCGGGAACCCGGTCGTGGTCAAGCCGCACGCGGGCGCCGTGCTGCCGCTGGCGATCACCGTGCGCACCGCCCGCGAGGTGCTGGCCGAGGCGGGCTTCGACCCGAACCTCGTGCTGCTGGCCGCCGAGGAGCCCGGGGAGCGGAGCGCGGCCGTCCTCGCGCTCCACCCCGATGTGCGGATCGTCGACTTCACCGGCTCCACGGCGTTCGGCGACTGGCTGGAGGCCAACGCCACGCAGGCCGTCGTCCACACCGAGAAGGCCGGCCTCAACACCGTGGTGCTGGACTCCACCGACGACTACCGCGGCCTGCTGGGCAATCTGGCCTTCTCCTTGGCCCTGTACAGCGGCCAGATGTGCACCACCCCGCAGAACCTCCTCGTCCCCCGGGCGGGCATCGCCACCGACCAGGGCGTGCGCGGCGCCGACGAGTTCGCCGCCGACCTCGCGGCCGCGCTCGACCGGCTGCTGGCCGATCCGGCCCGCGCCGCCGGCACGCTGGGCGCCGTCGTGAACGACGGCGTGCGCGAGCGGCTGGCCGAGGCCGCCGGCGTCGGCCGCACGGTGCGCGCCTCGACGCGGATCGAGGCGCCCGAGCACCCGGAGGCGGACATCCGCACCCCGCTGGTGGCCAGGCTGGACGCGGAGACCGACGGGGAGACGTACACCCGCGAGTGGTTCGGGCCCGTCTCGTTCGTCATCGGCACCGACTCCACCGAGCACAGCCTCGACGTCTTCCGGGAGACGGTGCGCGCGCACGGCGCGCTGACCGCCGCCGTCCACTCCACCAGCGAGGCGGTGCTCGCGGCCGCCGAACAGGCCGCGCTGGAGGCGGGCGTGCACCTGTCCGAGAACCTCACCGGCGGGGTGTTCGTCAACCAGTCCGCCGCCTTCAGCGACTTCCACGGCAGCGCCGCCAACCCGGCGGCCAGCGCCACCCTCTCCGACCCGGCCTTCGTCACCGGCCGCTTCGCCACGCTCCAGTCGCGCCGCCCGGCCCCCGCCGAGGAGCCCACCGATGCCTGACGAGGCCGTCCTGGACGAGGTGTTCCTGGTCGACGGGGCGCGCACCCCGCAGGGCCGCTACGGCTGGGCGCTGGGCGGTGGCGCCGAACTTGCCTACGCCTGCGACCTGCGCATCGCGGGACCCGACGCCGTCTTCGGCAACCCCGAGCCCGGGCTCGGCATCATCGCGGGCGCCGGGGCCTGTTGGCGGCTGCCGGAGTTGGTCGGCGAGTCGATCGCCAAGCAGGTGCTGCTGGCCGGGCGGAACCTCGACGCGCCGGCGGCCCTGGCGGCCGGCCTGGTCATCGACGTCGTGCCGGCCGAGCGGCTGCTGGACGAGGCGCACGCGCTGCTCGACCGGATGGCCAGGGCCTCGGCCACCGCCCTGCGGCTGACGAAGCTCGTCGTCGACGCGCCGGGCGCGCACCCGGTGGCCGACGACCTCGCGCAGGCCGTGCTGTTCGAGGGCCGGGACAAGGAGGAGCGGATGCGGCACTTCTTGGAGAAACGCAGCTTGGAGAAAGGCAGCCCGGAGAAGAGGAGCACACCGTGACCTCACCACCCGCGGTCGTCGGGGTGATCGGCGGCGGCCGGATGGGCGCCGGGATCGCGCAGTCCTTCGCCGTGGTCGGGGCCCGCGTCACCGTCGTGGAGAGCGGCGAGGCGGCCGCCGCCGCGGCCCTCGACCGGGTGGCGACCGGCCTGAAGCGCGCCGCGGAACGGGACCGGCTGCCCGAGCCCGTCGACCGGGTGCTGGCCCGGGTGTCGACGGCGCGGACCGTCGACGAACTGCCGGCGGACGCCGGTCTTGTCGTGGAGGCCGTGCCCGAGGACGCCGCGCTCAAGGCCCGGGTGCTCGCCGCCGCCGAGCGGGCGGTGGGCGCGACCACCGTGCTCGCCACCAACACCAGCTCCCTGTCGGTCACCGAGTTGGCGGCCGCCCTCGCCCGGCCGGGACGCTTCCTCGGCATGCACTTCTTCAACCCGGTGCCGGCCTCCGAGCTGGTCGAGATCGTGGTCGCCCCGGGCACCGACCCGGAGACGGTGCGCGCCGCCCTCGACTGGACCCGGGGCCTCGGCAAGAAGGACGTCGTGGTCAGGGACTCGCCAGGCTTCGCCAGCAGCCGCCTCGGCGTGACCCTGGGCCTCGAGGCGATCCGGATGGTCGAGGAGGGCGTCGCGGAACCCGAGGCCATCGACAACGCCATGCGGCTCGGCTACCGGCACCCGATGGGCCCGCTGCGCCTCACCGACCTCGTCGGGCTCGACGTACGGCTCGCCATCGCCGAGCACCTGCACGCCACCCTCGGCGAACGCTTCGCGCCGCCCCGGCTGCTGCGCGAGAAGGTCGCCCGCGGCGAGTTGGGCCGCAAGACGGGACAGGGGTTCTACCCATGGGAGTGAACAGCGCGCCGTCCACCGCGACGCCGTCCACCGCGACGCCGTCCAGCGAGGGAGAAGCGCAGTGAGGGAGAGAGAGGGAGAGATTCCCAATGACATTGTCAAGCCGGGTCGGTGACGTCCCGTGATGGCGTCATGTCGTTGCGGAGCCGACGCTGGGGATGGTTGCCTCGA
>NZ_BAAGPR010000047.1:0-55889 GCF_054783955.1 Streptomyces mayteni
AGACGGGCCGGCGTGGGGCCGGGGGCCGCCGCGCGGCGGCCGCGGCCCGCCGCAGGCGGTGGTGGCGCCGAGGCGGAGCCTGTGGCGCCCCGGCCGAAGCCGAGTGCGGCGGTGGCGCCGTGGTCAAAGCCGAGCGCAGCGATGTCTCAGCCCTCCTCGATCGCGCCGGCGCGGCCGGTGACGGTGATGGGGAGGCTGAAGGCGCCGGGGAAGAGGACGGGGACGTGGAGTTCGACGACGGCCTGGCGGACGTCGCCGTTCAGGGGGCAGGAGACGGAGGCGTCCCAGGCGCCGGATATGACCCGCAGGGCCGCGGCCTGGCAGTCGCCGCCCGCGGCGGCGGCGCGGGCGCCCTCGTCGGCCGCGTTGCCGGCCAGCGAGAAGGTGTAACCGATCACCACGCACTGCCACATGACGGCCAGCATCACCAGGACCAGCGGGAACAGGCCGGCGAACTCCACCATCACCGCGCCCCGGTCGCGCTGCTCGGCCGCCGGTGTCATCCCCGCCTGCCCCGGCGGCGGCCGGCGGCCGGCGCGTTCTCGGGCGGGGTGAGCCCCACCTCGGCGGCCAGCGCCCACATCGCGCGCCGCACCTGGCCGCGGGCCTCCAGGTCCTGGATGCGGCCGGCGTCCTGCGCCTCCTGCAACTCCCGGAAGCCGGCCGGGATCACGCCGCGCGCCACCTGGGTGCCGGTGATCCTGGCGATCAGCGGCGGCTGGATGGCGCTGGCCCGGCTCATCCGGTTGACGACGGTCAGGGTCTCCTGCGCCTTGCGGATCTGCAGCCGGTCCCACATCCGCACCATCCGGTTGACGGCCCGGACCGAGATCACGTCCGGCGTGGTGACGAGCAGCGCCGCGTCGGACATCTCGATGGCCGCCGCGTTGGCGGCGTTCATGTGGGAGCCGCAGTCGACGACGACCACGTCGTGCCGGGCCCGCACCGCCATCAGCAGCTGCCGGGCGGTGGCCTCGCTGACGTCCTCGCCGCGCTCGCCCTCGGCCGGCGCGATCAGCATGGCGAGGCCGGTCTCGTGGCTGAACACGGCCTCGCCGAGCACCTGTGGCGAGATGTCGGCGATGCCGGCCAGGTCGGCGACCGAGCGGCGGAACTGGACGTCGAAGTAGGAGCCGACGTCCCCGCAGAGCAGGTCGAGGTCGACGAGGATCACGCCGCGCTCGTAGCCGCCCGACGTCTGGGCGGCCAGGGCGAGTTGGGTGGCGAGCAGGGTCGCGCCGACGCCGCCCTTGGCGCCGGTGACGGTGATGATCCGGCCGCCGGGGCCGGTGGCCACGGCGTCACCCGCGCCGAGGTGCCGCCGTACGCCGGCGACCCAGTGCGCGGCGGCCGCGATCCGCGCCGCCAACTCGTCGTAGGACAGCGGGAGGCCCACCAGACCGCGGGCCCCGGAGTCCATGGCCGCCGAGTAGAGGCCGGGGCTCGGGTTCTCGGAGACCAGCACCACGGCCACCGC
Source organism: Streptomyces mayteni (assembly GCF_054783955.1). Taxonomy (NCBI): domain Bacteria; kingdom Bacillati; phylum Actinomycetota; class Actinomycetes; order Kitasatosporales; family Streptomycetaceae; genus Streptomyces; species Streptomyces mayteni. The sequence continues at coordinate 1,478 of NZ_BAAGPR010000047.1, forward strand.
GGGGAACCGCAGCGCGACCTCCCGGATCAGCTCCAACGCCGGCAGCGGGCCCACCCGTTCGTGCAGGACCACCACCTCGGGCAGGTCGGCCACGGACTCGTGGCCGAGGCCGGCGAGCGTGTCGAGGAGCGTGGTGGAGTCCGGCACGGAGCGCATCGGCTCGCTGTCGGGGAGCTGGCTGAGCAGGGTGATCAGGGCACGGGCGGTGTCCGGGTCGCCCACCGCAGGGAGAACGCGCGTCGTCATCGGAACAGGTCACCTGCTTCCTTACGGGAAGAGCGCGTCGAGATCGAGGTGCGGATCTCCCGCGTTGTCACCAATGATGGTGTACGTACGCTCCTCGTCGGGGATCTCCCGCTCGTCCCCGGGCGCGACCAGCGCGAGCCGCACCTGTTCCGCGAACGCCTCGGCGAAGGTGACCCGTTGGGCGTCCACGTTGTCCAGCGCGAAGGTGATCGGCACGGCGTCCGTGCTGTTCCGCTCGTCGTCGATCACCTCGGTGAGGTCGCCGACCTCGATGACCTCGGCGTTGTTGACCATCAGCCGGACGATCTCGTACTCGTCCTCCACGTCGCCGGTCCGCTCCGTGACCCGGAAGGCGGCGTACATGTTGATGGTGGCGCCGGGATAGATCTTGCCGGCCACCCCGGTGGCGGCGTCGATCATGACGGCGATCTCCTGCTGCCCCTCGTCGAGTTCCGGCCGGTCGGAGAGCATGTCGCGCTGGAGTAGCGAGCCTTCGCGCAGCGGCCCTATGGCGACCTGCCCCTCCACCTGCTCGGGGTCGGTGACGGCGGAGTCCGGTATGTAGCGCTCGGGGATGGAGACCTCACGCAACTGGTCGGCCGTCACCTCCTCGTAGGGCTCGACGTCCTCGCTCAGCTCGTAGGCCGTGGCCTCGGGGCCGACCCGGGACTCCACGTCGTTTATCACCCCGAGCACCCCGGCGAAGGCGCCGAGCGCCAGCAGGATCGAGACGACCAGCAGCAGGATGCCGCGTCGCTGGCGAGCGTTCATGAAGCGTGTCTACCTTCTCGTCTTGCGGCACGTGGTCGTTGGAGCAGCCTCGGGGTCAAGGGTTTCCTTCGTGACGGCGGTTATCCACCGCCGGGTGCCAGGGCTCGGCGACCGGCCGCCGCTATGGCCCGCGGTGCCCGCTCCTGGTGCGGCACGGGGGCGGAGCAGAACGCGCAGCGGTCACCGATGAGGGTGAGGCCGCACCAGTGGCAGTTCTCCTGCCGCATGGAGCTGACCATCTGGTAGAGCAGGGACGCGTCGGGGATGGCGGCGGCGAACTCGACCACCTTGGGGGTGGCCCACCAGCCGGTGGAGTCGGCCGGCAGCGGCACCGGGCGCACCGCCTGGACCTGCCACTGGCGGGCGAGCCGGCCGGTGACCCAGGTGCTGTCCAGGTTGCCGGCGGCGTAGGTGAGGGCGGTGGAGAACTGCGGCCCGGCCAGGGTGACGTCGCCCTCGGCGCGCACGAGTTGCGGGATGGGGCCGGCCAACACGGCGCACTGGCCGCCCGATTGGCGCCCGCCGCCCGCGGCGGTGGGCAGGGTGATCGGGACGCGGTCGAGCCGGCTGCCGGAGGCGAGCAGCGCGCCGGCGTAGATGTAGTGGGCCAACAGCCGGGCCGAGGCGCCGAGTACGCCGGGGGCCAGGTCGCTCGCGGAGAGCTGGCGCAGCTGGCGGACGAGCACGGCGGTGCCGAGCGGCGGCAGCGCGCTGGGCAGCAGGGCTATCCGGTCGGTCTCCAGCATCGCCCGCACGGCGTGCAGCCGTTGGACGTGGGCGCGCGGCGTGGTGGTGGGGTAGACCACGATGAAGTGGCCGTGCCGCTGCACGAGTTGACCGGCCTCGGCGAGGGCGGCGGCGAACTCCTGCCCGTCGGGGCCGCCGAGCACGTGGGCGCCCGGGGTGTGCGGGTCGGTGGGCGGCAGCACGAGGTCGGCGCTGGTGACCGCGATGGCAATCGGCATCGCCGCTTCCCCCCTTGGTGAGTCTGCCCGCCGGAAGCTGCGGGCAGCTTATCGACTGCGGACGCTCAGAAGACCGCAAGCCCTCAAAAGAAAGTGCGGATGTAGTCCGTGACCGTGCCGTCGCCCGCGACGAGCGGGATCAGCGGCCACTTCTCGAAGATGGTGCAGGGGTGGGACATACCCAGCGCCACCCAGTCCCCCACCTCGGGCCCGGCGGACTCGTCCGACACGGTGACGAACGCGTGCTGGTCGGCGAGGCGTACGACGTCGAGGCCCGCGCCGCCGCGCACCCGCCCGTCGGCGCCGCGGACGGCCTGGACCTCGGGCAGGCCGAGGTCGTAGGCGATGTCGCGCTTGCCGGCGTTGAGCAGGGCGAGCCCCGGCTCCGGCCGGGAGACGACCTGGGCCCAGAGCCGGAAGGCGGGCAGCAACGACCCTTCCTGCGGTATCCGGTTGAAGGGCGTGACGTGCCGGTAGCGGCCGTCGTCGTGGCTGACGTAGGCGCCGGAGCGCAGCATCCGGCACACCGGCCGCGACAGGTCGGGGAGTTCGCCGAACGCCTCGGCGACGGCGTCGAACCAGGCGCTGCCGCCGGCGCTGACGATGATCTCGGGCAGCCCGGCGAACCGGCCCGCCTTGTCGAACTCGACGGCGAGACCGCACAGCAGGTCGAGCCACTCGCGCACCGACTCCCCGTAGGCCTCGGGCAGTTCGCCCTCGTAGCCGGCGACGCCCACCAGCCGCAGGGTGTGGGTGGCGGCGACGGCGTCGGCGACCTCGGCGGCCTGCCCGACGTCCCGGACGCCGCTGCGGGCGCCCGGCGCGCCGAGCTCCACCACCACCTCGACCTGGCGGACCGCGCCGGCCGCGCGCAGCGCCTCGTCCATCAGCGCGACGCCGCGCGTCGAGTCGACGTAGCAGACGCAGCGGAACACGGGGTCGTCGTCCTGCTCGGCGGCCAGCCAGGCCAGGGCGGCCGGGTCGACCAGCTCGTTGGCGAGGAAGATCCGCGGCACCCCGAAGGCCCTGGCCACCCGGGCCTGGTGCGGGACGGCGACGGTGATCCCCCAGGCGCCGTGGTCGAGTTGGCGCTGGAACAGCTGCGGGGCCATCGAGGTCTTGCCGTGTGGCGCCAGGTCGAGGCCGTGCCGGTTGGCGAAGCGCTGCATGGAGCGCAGGTTGTGGTCGACGGCCTCGGCGGAGAGGGTGAGCACCGGGGTGGTGAAGCCCCCGGTGTAGAGGTCGCGCCGCTCGGCGGCCAGCTCGCGGATCCGGTGCCCCGTCGCGTCGGGCGGCAGGCCCTTGAAACGGTGGTCGATGATCTCGTCGGCGAGCGCGTCGAGCGGTCTGGTCATGGCGACTCCGTGGCCGTTGGAGTGGTGCTGCCGTCCCGACGGCTCCGCCGGGATCCCCGCACCCTACCTAGCACCGGGTAGAGGGCGGGTCAACGGAGTGCGATCGCCACGTTACGTCCGTCACGACCCGCGTGGGCGAAAACACAGGGCGACCCGCGTTACACGGTCGTAAGGTTGCCAGCATGATGCAGGTGATCCAGTCGGCCAAGCTCGCCAACGTCTGCTACGAGATCCGGGGCCCGGTTCTCGACGAGGCGCAGCGGCTCGAGGCTGCGGGTCACCGCATCCTGAAGCTCAACACGGGCAACCCCGCGGCCTTCGGTTTCGACTGCCCGCCGGAGATCCTGGAGGACATCCTCCGCAACGTCTCCTCGGCCCACGGCTACGGCGACGCAAAGGGCCTGCTGGCCGCGCGCCGCGCCGTCACCCAGCACTACCAGACCAAGGGCATCGACCTGTCCGTCGAGGACGTGTACCTGGGCAACGGCGTCTCCGAGCTGATCCAGATGTCGATGCAGGCGCTCCTGGACGACGGCGACGAGGTGCTGGTACCGGCCCCCGACTACCCGCTGTGGACGGCGTCGGTGGCGCTGGCCGGCGGCACGGCGGTGCACTACCGGTGCGACGAGCAGTCGGACTGGATGCCGGACCTGGCCGACCTGGAGCGGAAGATCACCGACCGCACCAAGGCGCTGGTGATCATCAACCCGAACAACCCGACCGGGGCCGTATACGACCCGGCGGTGCTCGAGCAGCTGACGGACATCGCCAGGCGGCACCGTCTGGTGGTCTGCTCGGACGAGATCTACGACCGGATCCTCTACGACGGCGCCACCCACACGTCGACGGCGGCCGTCGCGCCCGACCTGCTGACGCTGACGTTCAACGGCCTCTCCAAGAACTACCGGGTGGCGGGCTTCCGCTGCGGCTGGCTGGCGGTGTGCGGCCCGAAGGACCACGCCAGGAGCTACGTCGAGGGCCTGACGATCCTGGCCAACATGCGGCTGTGCGCCAACATGCCGGCCCAGCACACGGTGGCGGCGGCGCTCGGCGGCCGGCAGTCGATCGAGCAGCTGGTGCTGCCGGGGGGCCGGATGCGGGAGCAGCGGGACGTGGCGCACGAGCTGCTGACGTCGATCCCCGGCGTGACCTGCGTGAAGCCGCGCGGGGCGCTGTACGCGTTCCCGCGTCTTGATCCGAAGGTGTACAAGATCAAGGACGACCGGCAGATGGTGCTGGATCTGCTGCGCGCCGAGAAGATCATGATCGTGCACGGCACGGGGTTCAACTGGCCGGATCCTGACCACTTCCGCATCGTGACGTTGCCGCCGGCGGCCGAACTGCGGTCGGCGATCGAACGCATCGGCTCGTTCCTGGACGGCTACAGCCAGTTCTGACGGCCCCGGCGGTTTCTCCCCCACCCTCCCCCAGCCATGGGGGTCCCCCCGGGACGGAGTCTGGGGGGGTTGGGAGGTGCCCCCACGCCCTTCCTAGCGCTGCGCGCGGCGCAGGCCCTCGCGGGCCCGGGCGCTCCGCGCCGTGGCGGTTCCCCCACCCACCCACCCACCCGCCCCGCGCTCCGCGCGGTGGGCCCTGACGGGCCCGGCCTGCGGCGGCTTCGCCGCCGGGCCGGCGGCCCGCGCGGGCCAGGCCTGGGCGGCCCTGCCACAGTTCCCCCGCCCACCCGCCCCGATGCGTGCTCGCGCGGGCGAGCCCCGGCCGGCCTGCCTGCGGCGGCTGCGCCGCCAGGCCGGCGCTGCACGCGGCGTTCGCGGGCCCCGGGCCTGGGCGGCCCTGCCGCAGCGCCCCCCACCACACCTGCCCTTGTCGCCGCGCTCCGTGCGGGCGGGCCTGCGGCCCGACGCCGCGCTGGCCACCGGCCAGGGCTTGTGGAGGCACCGCCCAGCGTTAGCTGGGGGGGGTGGGGACGGCACGCCGGGCGTTCGCGCACCGCGCGGGTCGGTGCCCTGACGGGCCGACGTCCCGGCGCTCCGCGGGGCCCCGCGGGCCCAGGGCCCGTGGCGGCTGCGCCGCCGGGCCGCTCCCGTCCGCGCTCCGCGCGAGCGGGCCCTCGCGAGCTCAGGCCCGCCGCGCTCCCCACCCGCCAGGGTGTGGGGGCGCCCCCAGCCTCCCCCAGACTCCGTCCGGGGGACCCCCATGGCTGGGGGAGGGTGGGGAGAAACGCAGCGGCCGGGCGGGCCGCGGTCACGGCTCGCGGTGCGCCAACCGCAGGTGGGCCGGGGTCCGCGGGCCCGTCCGGCCAGGGCCCCGCACGTCGTTGGGCGGGGCCCCTTGCCTAGGCCCGCCCGAGCTGGGCCAGGCGTTCGGTGAGGGCCTCGTACTCGGCCCACAGCCCCTTCGGCGTGTGGTCGCCGAAGGTGCGCAGGTGGTCGGGGATGAGCGCGGCCTCCTGCTGCCAGATCTCGGGGTCGACGTCGAGCAGGAACTCGAGGTCGGCCCGCGTCAGGTCGAGGTCGGTCACGTCGAGCGCGCCGGCGGCCGGCAGCACGCCGATCGGCGTGGTGACGCCGTCACCGCGGCCGTCGAGCCGGTCCACGATCCACTTCAGGACCCGGATGTTCTCGCCGAAGCCTGGCCAGACGAAGTCGCCCGCCGCGTCCTTCTTGAACCAGTTGACGTAGTAGATCTTCGGCAGCTTCGCCGGGTCGGGCGCGTTCTCGCCGACCTTCAGCCAGTGGCCGAAGTAGTCGCCCATGTTGTAGCCGCAGAACGGCAGCATGGCGAACGGGTCGCGCCGCAGCTCGCCCACCGTGCCCTCGGCGGCGGCCGTCTTCTCGGAGGCGACGTTGGCGCCGAGGAAGACGCCGTGTCGCCAGGAGAAGGACTCGGTGACCAGCGGCACGGCCGTGGCCCGCCGGCCGCCGAAGAGGATGGCGGAGATCGGGACGCCCGCTGGGTCCTCCCACTCGGGGGCGATGGTCGGGCACTGGGCGGCCGGCACGGTGAACCGGGCGTTGGGGTGGGCGGCCGGGACGTCGGAGTCCGGGGTCCAGTCGTTGCCGCGCCAGTCCACGAGGTGGGCCGGGGGCTCGTCCGTCATGCCCTCCCACCACACGTCGCCGTCGTCGGTGAGGGCGACGTTGGTGAAGACGGAGTTTCCCCACAGGGTGCGCATCGCGTTGGCGTTGGTGCGCTCGCCGGTGCCTGGCGCGACGCCGAAGAAGCCGGCCTCGGGGTTGATGGCGTAGAGCTGGCCGTCCTCGCCGAACCGCATCCAGGCGATGTCGTCGCCGATGGTCTCCACGGTCCAGCCGGGCAGCGTGGGCCGCAGCATGGCGAGGTTGGTCTTGCCGCAGGCCGAGGGGAAGGCGGCGGCGACGTACTTCGCGTCGGCACCGTCCTCCGGCGGGGTGAGCTTGAGGATCAGCATGTGCTCGGCCAGCCAGCCCTCGTCGCGGGCCATCACGGAGGCGATGCGGAGCGCGTAGCACTTCTTGCCGAGCAGCGCGTTGCCACCGTAGCCGGAGCCGTAGGACCAGATCTCGCGGGTCTCGGGGAAGTGCGAGATGTACTTGGTCGAGTTGCACGGCCAGGGCACGTCCTGCTGGCCCGCCGCGAGCGGGGCGCCGACCGAGTGCACGGCGCGCACGAAGGCGCCGTCCTCGCCGAGTTCGTCGAGCACCGCGCTGCCCATCCGGGTCATGGTGCGCATGGCGACCGCGACGTAGGCCGAGTCGGTGATCTCGACGCCGAGCGCGGAGAGCGGGGAGCCGAGCGGGCCCATGCAGAAGGGCACCACGTACATGGTCCGGCCGCGCATCGAGCCGCGGAACAGGCCCTGGGCGCCGCTGAAGATCTCCCGCATGTCGCCCGGCGCCATCCAGTGGTTGGTGGGGCCGGCGTCCTGCTCGCGTTCGGAGCAGATGAAGGTGCGGTCCTCGACCCGGGCGACGTCGGTCGGGTCGGAGGCGGCGTAGTAGGAACCGGGCCGTTTCTCGGCGTTGAGCGGGGTGAAGGTGCCGTTCGCGACCAGCGTGGCGCACAGGCGGTCGTACTCCTCCTGGCTGCCGTCGCACCAGACGACCTCGTCCGGCTCGGTCAGTGCTGCGATCTCCTCGACCCAGGCGACGAGCTTGCGGTGCCGGGTCGGGGCGGTGGCGGCGACGGGAGCTGCTGAACTCAGCGTCACGTTCGCTCCTGTGGTTTGAGGGTTTTGTTGAGCAGTCGAGCTGGTTGAGCAGGTCGAGCTGGTTGAGCAAGCCGCGCGCTGCTGAGCACCGCGCGACCAATGCGCTCATCCGATAAGAAGGAGCGCTCATCTGATGGTGCCGGTTCTTCTCTTCTGTGTCCAGGGCAGCTCATCTGAGCAGCTTGCGCGGCCGCTATACCATCAATCGCATGACTCCGCCCGTCAAGCCCCGATTGCGCGGCTGGCTGCACGCCGGCATGTTCCCGGCCGTGCTGATAGCCGGCATCCTGCTGACCGCCTTCGCCGGCAGTCCGCGTGCCCGTGTGGCCTGCGCGATCTACGCCATAACGGCGTGCGCGCTCTTCGGTATCAGCGCGCTCTACCACCGGGGTGAGTGGGGTCCTGGCTGGGAGGCCGTGCTGCGCCGGCTCGACCACGCCAACATCTTCCTGATCATCGCCGGCACCTACACGCCGTTCACGATCCTGCTGCTGGACGGTGCCCGCGGACAGCTCCTGCTGTGGGGGGTCTGGGCGGGCGCGCTGGCCGGCATCGTGTTCCGGGTGTTCTGGACCAACGCGCCACGCTGGCTCTACACGCCCTGCTACATCGCGCTCGGCTGGGCCGCCGTGTTCTTCCTGCCCGACTTCCTACAGGCCGGCGGGATCGCGGTGCTGGCCCTGGTGGTGATCGGCGGGGTGCTGTACAGCGCCGGCGGCGTGGTCTACGGGCTGAAGCGGCCGAATCCGTCGCCGCGCTGGTTCGGCTTCCACGAGGTGTTCCACTCGTTCACGCTGGCCGCGTTCGTCGTCCACTACGTCGGGATCTCGCTGGTGGCCTACCAGCACGGATGACCGGGTTCCGCACGACAACTTGACAGCCGCACTCTTCCGAGAGTCACTATCACTTGATAGCGACTCTCGGAGGTTTGCCATGACCACGGCCACGACGCCGGCGGACACGACGCTCGACGCCCGCCGCTGGTGGGCACTCGGCGCGCTGGTGCTCGCGATGCTGGTGCTCGGCTTCGACACCACGATCCTCAACGTGGCGCTGCCCACCCTCGCCGCCGACCTCGGCACGAGCAGCAGTGAGCAGCAGTGGATCGTGGACGCGTTCCTCGTCGTCTTCGCCGCCTGCATGCTCCCGGCCGGGCTGCTCGGCGACCGTCCCCCAGCTAACGCTGGGAGGTGCCCCCAGGCCGGCGCCGCATGCTGGTGGCCGGCCTGGCGATCATGCTGGTCGGCTCGCTCGCCGGCACCCTGGCCGGCGGTCCCGGCGCGCTGATCGCGGCGCGCGCCGCCATGGGCCTCGGCGCCGCGCTGACCACCCCGCTCGCGCTGGCCGTGCTGCCCACCGTCTTCGGCCCCGAGGAGCGCGGCCGCGCCGTCGCCGCGCTCACCGCGGCGCTGGCCGCCGGCATGCCGCTCGGGCCGCTGCTCGGCGGGCTGCTGCTCGACCACTACTGGTGGGGCTCGATCTTCCTGCTCAACGTCCCGCTGGTGGCCGCCGGCATCGCGGCCTGCCTGCTGCTGCTCCCCGAGAGCCGCAACCCGGCCGCGCCCCGGCTCGACCCGCTCGGCATCCTGCTCGGCGTCGGCGGCCTCGGCCTGCTGGTCTACGGCGTCATCGAGGGCCCGGCCAGGGGCTGGAACGACGTGCTGACGCTGGGCACGCTCGTCGGCGCGCTGCCGCCGCTCGCCTGGCTGTACCTCCGCGACCGGCGCCGGGCCGAGCCCATGCTCGGCCTCGGCCTGCTCGCCAACCCCGGCTTCCGTTGGGCCACCCTGATCGGCACGGTGGCCAGCTTCGCGATGGCCGGTCTGCTGTTCGTCGTGCCCCAGTACCTCCAGGCCGTCCAGGGCCACAATGCCTTCGGCACCGGGCTGCGGATCATGCCGCTGATGGGCGGGCTGCTGGTGGCGGCGCGCGGCTGCCAGCCGCTGAACCGGCTGCTCGGGCCGCGCTTCACCGTCGCCACCGGCCTCGCGCTGCTCGCCTTCGCCGGCGTGCTCGGCGCCACCACCGACACCGGCTCCGGGTACGGGCTGACCGCCACCTGGCTGACGGTCACCGGCCTCGGCGTCGGCCTGGCGCTGATCCCCTCCATGGACACGGCGCTCGGCGCGCTGCCGACCGACGCCGCGGGTACCGGCTCAGGGCTGCTGATGACGATCCGGCAGGTGGGCGGCGCCGTCGGGGTGGCCCTGCTCGGCAGCCTGCTCGCCGAGGGCTACCGCGCCGACCTCGACACCGGCGGGCTGCCGGCCACCACGGCGGACGCCGCCAGGGAGTCCGTCGTCGCCGCCCATCTGGTGGCCGACCGCGCCGGCCTGCCCCGGCTCGCCGACTCGGCCGACGCCGCGTTCCTGCACGGCATGGGCCTGGTGCTGTTCGCCACCGCGCTGATCGCGGCGGCCGGCGCCGCGTTCGCCGGCTGGCTGCTGCCCGGCCGGGATGTGGCACCGCCCAGGGCGCGTACCCGAGAATGATCCGCATGCCCACCGCACCCCAGCCCGGCACCGGCCTCCGCGAACGGAAGAAGATCCGCACCCGGCAGGCCATCCGCCGGGCCGCCTACCGGCTGTTCGAGGAGCGTGGCTTCGAGGCGACCCGGGTCGACGAGATCGCCGCGGCCGCCGACGTCTCGCCGAGCACCGTCTTCCGCTACTTCCCGACCAAGGAGGACATCGTCCTCAGCGACGAGGAGGACCCGATCGTGGAGGCCGCGCTGCGCGCCCGCCCGGCCGGGGAGCCGCCGCTGGCCTCGCTCCGCGAGGCGCTGCGGCAGACGATCGAGCAGCTATACGCCTCGCCCGAGGCGCCGGAGGAGATCGCCCGGCGGATGCGGCTCATCGCCACGGTGCCGTCGATCCGCGCCAGGCTGCACGAGTCGGTCGCCGACACCAGCGGCATGCTCACCCGGGTGCTCGCCGAGCGAACCGGCCGGCGCCCCGAGGACCTGGAGATCCGGGTCTTCATGGGCGCCGTGCTCGGCGGCCTCACCGAGGCGATGCTGCACGTGGCCGAGCACCACGCGGAGGTGGACGTGGTCGACGTCCTGGACCGCGCGCTGACGGTCCTGCAGAACGGCCTGGCCGACTGACCGCCGCTCACTGGTCGCGGTGCCGGACCGCGACCACCGTCAGCGCCGCGGCGACGGCCGCCCAGACCGCGTAGACCGTCCACGCGCCGCCCGTGGTCATCGGGTAGGGCACGTTCCCCCAGTCGACCGTCCTGGTCAGCTCCTGCCAGGCGGAGGCGGGCAGCGCGTGGCGGATGGTGGCCGACCAGTACCGGCCCTCGCTGAAGAACGTCGGCAGCAGCGGCAGCGCGACGACCGCGCAGATCACCGCCGTCGCACTGTGCCGGACGACGGCGCCCAGGGCCGCGCCCACCAGCCCGCAGACCGGCGCGAGCAGCGCCGAGGCCACCACCACGCGCAGCGCGCCCGGGTGGTCGATCGCCACCCCCGCGTCCCGCGCCGACAGGATCGCCTGGGACGACCAGAACGAGACCGCGGCGACCACCGCGCCGAACGCCGTCAGCACGGCCGCCACCTCGCACGCCTTGGCCGCCATCACCGAGCCGCGCGCCGGCACGGCCGCGAAGGTGGTGCGGATCGAGCCGCTGGCGTACTCGCCGGTGACGGCCAGGGCGCCGATGGCGCTGGTGGCCAGCATCAGGATGAGGCTGGCGTTGGTGGTGAACGCGTCGAGCAGCGGCAGCCCGTTGGCGACGAAGTTCTCACGCGTCTGCTCGTCGTACTGGTGCCAGTAGCGGTAGTGGTCGTAGGCGGCACCCGCGTTGAAGCCGACGACGGTGAGCCCGGCGAGCAGCAGGAACCAGGGCGTGGAGCGCAGCGACCAGAACTTGAGCCACTCGGCGGCCAGCAGGTCCACGAACCGGGCGCGCGGCTCGGCGGCGTCCACGGCGTCGACGGTGGTGACGGCGGTCATCGGGCGGCTCCTGCGGTGTACTCGACGCGGTCGGCGGTGAGTTCCATGAACGCCTCCTCGAGGGAGGCGTGGGGGGTCAGTTCGTGCAGCGGGACACCGTGCCTGAGGGCGAGTTCGCCGATCGCGGCCGCCTTCAGCCCGGTCACCGAGAGGACGCCGTCCGCCTCCCGCACCGTGCCGCCCTCCGCCGTCAACGCGGCCGCCAGCGCCGCCGGCTCCGGGGTCACCACGGTCACGCGGTGCGAACCGCCGCGGGCCGCGAACGCGGCCAGGCTCTCCGCCGCGATCAGCTCCCCGCGCCCCACGACCACCAACTCGTCGGCCGTGTGCTCCATCTCGGACATCAGATGGCTGGAGACGAACACGGTGCGGCCCTCGGCGGCCAGTCCGCGGAAGAGACCGCGCAACCACTGCACGCCCTCCGGGTCGAGGCCGTTCAGCGGCTCGTCGAAGAGCAGCACCGGCGGATCGCCGAGCAGGGCGGCCGCGATGCCGAGGCGCTGCCGCATGCCGAGCGAGAAGCCGCCGATCCGGCGCCTGGCCGCGCCGGAGAGCCCGACCTCGGCAAGCACCTCGTCGACCCGGGCGCGCGGGATCCGGTTGGCGACGGCCAGCGCGATGAGGTGCGCCCTTGCGGTGCGTCCGCCGTGCACGTCGCCCGCGTCCAGCAGCGCGCCGACGTGCCGCAACCCGCGCCGGTGGTCGCGGAAGGGGCGGCCGTGCACGGTGACGGTGCCCGAGGTGGGGGCGTTGAGCCCCAGGATCAGCCGGAGGGTCGTCGACTTGCCGGCGCCGTTGGGGCCGAGGAAGCCGGTGACCTGGCCGGGCCTGACGGTGAAGGTCAGGCCGTTGACGGCCGTGGTGCCCCCGTACCGCTTGGTGAGTTCGTTGACTTCGATCACGCCCTCCACGCTGCCGTGGGCGGGGCGTCCGGCGCGTCGGCCCGCGGCCGACAATGACCGCGACGACTGTCATCCACGGGTGTACGACCGTGGGCCGATGCCCGGGCGCGGGGCGCCCGCCTACCATCGGGTCATGCCTCGAACCTCGTCCTTCCCGCAGCTCAGGGGCCTGTCGCCGGGCGACTGGACCGTCCTGGCCTGGGGCGTGGGCGCGGCGCTCACCTTCCTGATGCGGATCCGGCTGCCGGGCGAGAGCCAGCCGAGCGTCTTCCCCGGCGTGCTGCTCTACCGCTACGACGGCCTGTTGTTCCTGGTGGTGGCCACCCTGCTGACGATCGCCGGCGCCCGCCGGCTCGACCGCCGCCCGGTGCGGGCGCTCGCCCTGCTGCTCACCGGCTCCGTCATCGCGACGATCCCGCTGAGCGTCGGCGAGATACCGATGGCCCAGTTCCTCGCGGTCGACGTCGCCCTCTACTTCGTGGCGGCCGCCGGGCCGCGCCGCACCGGCCACGTCGCCCTCGCCCTGTCACTGGCCACCCTCGTCGGCTTCGTGACGGCCCGGCTGCTGTCCCGCTGGCCGGCCGGTATCTCGGCCGAGCTGGCGGTGGCGCTGACCGCCGTGATCGCCGCGCTCCTCGGCGGCGCGGCCCGGCAGGCCCGCGAGCACGCCGAGGCGGCGCGCGCCCAGGCCGCCACCCAGGCGGTGACGGCTGAGCGGCTGCGGATCGCCCGCGAACTGCACGACATGGTGGCACACAGCATCGGCGTGATCGCCCTCCAGGCCGGCGCGGCCGGCCGGGTCATCGACAGCCAACCGGCGCTGGCCAAGGCCGCGTTGGGCGAGATCGAGACCGCCGGCCGGGAGACCCTGTCGGGGCTGCGCCGCATGCTCGGCGCACTGCGCCGCTCCGAGCCGGGCGCCGCGCCGCTCGCCCCGGGGCTCGGCCTGGCCGACGTGGACCGGCTCGCCGCCGCGACGACGGCGGCCGGCGTCCGGGTGGACGTCCGCTGGCTCGGCGATCCAGGCCCGCTGCCGCCGGAGATCGACGTCTCGGCCTACCGGATCATCCAGGAGGCGGTCACCAACGTGGTGCGGCACGCCGGCACCGCGGCCTGCCGGGTCACGGTCGACCGGCGCAGCGAGGAGGAGCTGGCCATCGAGGTGCTGGACGGCGGCGAGGGGCCGGGCGACACGGCCTCCACCGGCTGGGGGCTGATCGGCATGCGGGAGCGGATCGCCCTGCTGCACGGCGAGTTCACGGCCGGCCCGCTGGCCGGCGGCGGCTTCCGGGTCGCCGCGCGGCTGCCGGTGCCGGTGGGTGTCCGATGACGGTCCCCGGGCCCGGGGGCCCGGGAGGTGCCCCCATCAGGGTGCTGCTCGTCGACGACCAGCCGCTGGTCAGAACGGCCCTGCGGATGGTGATCGCCGAGGCGCCCGACCTGACGGTCGTCGGCGAGGCGGGCGGCGGCGCCGAGGCCGTCAGGCTCGCCGAGCGCGAGGCGCCCGACGTGGTGGTGATGGACATCAGGATGCCCGGCATGGACGGCATCGAGGCCACCCGCCGAATCGTGGCGGGCCCGAGCCCGGCGCACGTGATCGTGCTCACCACCTTCGACGACGACGACTACGTCTACGGCGCGCTGCGCGCCGGCGCGGCCGGCTTCCTCGTCAAGGACATGGCGCTGGACGACATCCTGGCCGCGGTCCGCGTGGTCGCCACCGGCGACGGGCTGCTGGCCCCCGGCATCACCCGCCGCCTGATCCGCGAGTTCGCCACCCGCCCCACGACCCCGGTGGCACGCGCCGCCCCCACCGGCATCACCGACCGCGAACGCGAGGTCCTGACGTTGGTCGGCAACGGCCTCACCAACGCCGAGATCGCCTCCCGCCTCTCGATCAGCGCGGCCACCGCCAAGACGTACGTCACGAGGCTGCTCGCGAAACTCGACGCGAGAGACCGGGTTCACCTGGTGATCATCGCGTACGAGACCGGCCTGACCGGCACCGGCGGCGCCTGACGGCTGGTCTGGCCGGTGGGGCTGTTTTCCCCACCCACCCACCCACCCGCCCACCCTTACCTCTGCGCTCCGCGCGGTGAAGGGCCGACGCTCCGCGCGGCCCCCACCAGAGCGCGGCACCCCCCGCGCGAAGCGCGGCCCGGGCCGCGCCCGCGGACCCACCGGCCCCAAGCCGGACTGCTCGCGCGAAGCGCGGGCCAGCCCGGGCCAGAGTCCCTGCGGCGGCGAAGCCGCAGACCCACGGCCCACAGGGCCACCGAGCCGCGCGCAGCGCGGAAAGGGGCGGGTGGGTGGGGGAAACCCCCCCGGCCCAGCCGGCCCGCGCGAAGCGCCAACCACCGGCCTCACCGCGCGAAGCGCGGGCAGGGCCGCACCCGCGGACCCACCGGCCTCAGGCCGGGCCGCGCGAAGCGCCGGCCACCGCCCCCACCGCGCGAAGCGCGGAAAAGGGCGGGTGGGTGGGGAAGATCAGCCGGCGGCGTTGCCCAGGTGGGCGGCCACCGCCTCCGGCTCAGTCGTCGGGAGGTCGCACACGAACCCCCGGCACACATAGGCCGTCGGACGGCCGTCCCGCAGCGGCCGGTCCGCCAGCAGCGGCGCGCCGTCCGGCGCGCCCGGCTCGCCGAGGGCCACCACCGCGCCCGGCGCGGGCGCCGTGAGCGCCGCGCGGTGCAGCGCCGCGGTGGCCGCGTCGTCGCGCGGGCCGACGACCGCGACCTGGCGCGGGCCGTCGAGCGCCGCCTCGGCCACGGCCAGGCCCCAGCCGATGAACCGCGGGGCCCGTGGCGCGAGCGCCGCCACGATGCCGAGCGCCAGCTCGGCGGCCCTGCGGTGCCGGTCGCTGCCGGTGTAGGCCGCGTACGACAGGAGCGCGCCGGCCGCCGCCGTCCAGCCGGCCGGCGCCGCGCCGTCCGTCGGGTCCTGCGGTCGCCTGATCAGCGTCTCCGCGTCGTCCGCCGTGTCGTAGAGCGCGCCGTCCGGGCGCGCGAAGCGGGTGAGTACCGTCTCCAGCAGCGCCCCCGCGTGGTCGAGCCACCGCCCCTCGCCCGTCACGCCGTACAGCGTGAGGAAGCCCTCGGCCACGTCGCCGTAGTCCTCCAACACCCCGGCGTTCGGCCCGGCCTGCCCGCCGAGCGAGGTGCGGACCAGCCGGCCCTCGTCGTCCAGGTGCACCCGCGCCAGCAGTTCGGCCGCGTCGGTCGCCGCCGCCACCAGGTCGGGCCGTTCGAGGCAGGCGCCGGTCTCGGCCAGCGCCGCGATGGCCAGGCCGTTCCAGGCCGCGATGACCTTGCCGTCCCGCTCGGGCCTGGTTCGAGCGGCCCGCACCGCGCTCAGCCGTTCCCGCTGCGCGGCCGGCGGCTCGCCGGTCGGCAGCAGCAGCGTGCCGGCCTCGCTCAGCAGGTAGCCGATCGTGCCGCCGCCCAGCGCGTCGGCGAGCTGCTCCGACGTCCAGACGTAGTACGCGCCCTCCTCGTGCAGCCCGCCGGGCACCTCGCTGTCCGCGTCGAGCGCGGAGGCGAAGCCGCCCTCCTCGGTGCGGAGTTCGCGGACCAGGAAGTCACCGGTCTCCAGCGCGATCCGGCGGGCGAACGCGGAACCCGTGGTGCGCCACAGGTGCAGGTAGAGCCGCCCGAGCAGCGCGTTGTCGTACAGCATCTTCTCGAAGTGCGGCAGCACCCACTCCGCGTCCACCGCGTAGCGCGCGAAGCCGCCGCCGAGCTGGTCGTAGAGGCCGCCGCGGGCCATCGCCTCGCAGGTGCGCTCCACGATCCGCAGCGCCTCGGGCGCCGCCGTGCGGGCGTGGTGCCGCAGCAGGAACTCGAGTGCCATCGGCGGCGGGAACTTGGGCGCGCCGCCGAAGCCGCCGTGCTCCTCGTCGAAGTCGCCGGCCAGGCCGCTGACCGCGACCGCCAGGTCCTCGGCGGTCGGCGGCGCTGGCGCGTCGTAGGGGAGTTCCCGGCCGGCCAGGTCTCCCGTGATCCGGGCCGCCACCTGGGCGACCTCGCCCCGGCGCTCCCGCCAGGCCGAGTCGACGCCCTCCAGGAGCTGACGGAACGACGGCAGCCCGCCGCGCGGCTCGGGCGGGAAGTAGGTGCCGAAGTAGAACGGCTCGCCTTCTGCGGTCATGAAGACGGTCATCGGCCAGCCGCCCTGCCCGGTGGCGGCCTGCACCGCGTCCATGTAGACCGAGTCGACGTCCGGGCGTTCCTCCCGGTCCACCTTCACCGGGACGAAGCGTTCGTTGAGGAACTCGGCGACGGCCTGGTCCTCGAAGCTCTCCCTGGCCATGACGTGGCACCAGTGGCATGCGGCGTAGCCCACCGAGAGCAGCACGGGTACGTCGCGCCGCCGGGCCTCGTCGAACGCCTCGTCGCCCCACGGCCACCAGTCCACTGGGTTGGCGGCGTGCTGCAGCAGGTACGGCGACTGGGAGTCGGCCAGGCGATTCATACCGGCATCGTCGCACGCGCGGGACCGCACGGCCCGGCACACCTGGTCGCCGGTCGGGGGCCGGCCTCCTGGGTGCTACTGCCAGGAGCAGGCTGACCGTGGCGGGGCTGGCCATACTCGTTCGCATGCACGACACAACGCACGGCACGTCTCTCCTCGGTGAGTTCCTGTCCACGCGTCGGGCGCAGTTGAAGCCGGCGGACGTGGGTCTGCCGGACTACGGCGACCGGCGGCGGGTGCCGGGGCTGCGGCGTGAGGAGCTGGCGCAGCTGGCCGGCGTCAGCGTGGCCTACTACATCCGGCTGGAACAGGGGCTGTCGCTCAACGCCTCGTCGCAGGTCCTCGACGCGCTGGCCACGGCGCTGCGGCTGGACGAGGCGGAGCGGCGCCACCTGCACACCCTGTCGGGTGACGCCCGGCAGAGCCGCCGCCGGCTCCCCGCCGAGCGGGTCACCGAGGCGGTGCGCCAACTGGTGGACGCCTTCGGGGACTCACCGGTGGTCGTGCTCGGCCGGCGCTCGGACGTGCTGATGTGGAACCGCGCCGGGCACGCGCTGTTCGCCGGGCATCTGGCCCGGAACAGCTTGGATCGCGCGGCCACCCGGCCGAACACCGCCCGGCTGGTCTTTCTTGACGCCCACACGCGGGACCTGTACGTGGACTGGCCGAGGAAGGCGCGGGACGTGGTGGGCAAGCTGCGGCAGGCGGTCGGCGAGTATCCGGGCGACCCGCGGCTGGCCTCCCTCATCGGCGAGCTGACCATGGGCAGCCCGCAGTTCGCCACCCTGTGGGCCGAGCACCGGGTGCGCGCCTGGGGCATGAACGAGTACCGGATGCGCCATCCGACGGTCGGGGAGCTCGATGTACTGCAGCACTCGCTCCAGGTGCGCGGGGGGCAGGGGATCCAGCTGGTGGTGACGACGGCGGCGCCCGGCTCCGCCTCGCAGGCGGCACTGCGGCTGCTCAACCAGCCCCTCCAGCCCACCGTGGACGCCCCGGCGCCCGTCGCTCCACCGCACCCCTGACACGACCGGCCGGTCGCCGCGACACCGCGGGGGCCTCGTCAGGCGTGCCCGCTGCCGCCGATGACGACGCCGCCCCGCGCTTCTTCCCCTTCTTCTCCCTTTCTCCCTTTCTCCCTGCGCGTTCTCGCTCTTTCACCCCTGCCGGAGGTACCCCCATGCCCGAAAACCCCGTCCCGGCCTTCGCCGAGGTCGTCGACACCGTGGCCCGGTGATGGGGCACTCCATCACCACAGACCCCAACACCACAGAGGAACAAGGACGATGAAGAACTCGAAGCTGAAGACCGCCCTCGCGAGCGCGATACTCGTCGCCGCCCTGGCCTCCGGGACGGCCTGTGCCGCCAATGACTCCGCAGCCACCGGATCCGCCGCCGAGACACCCGGCACCGAACAGGCCGGGAACGAGCAGGCCGGGAACGAGCAGAGCGAGCAGGAGACGCCCGGCGTCATCGAGGTCGAAGGGCCGAACGTGTTCCCGCACTCGCTGGACCACGACGCCGAGTCGAACACGTTCCTCGCCGGCTCGCTCAGCCAGGGAAGGGTCTTCGCCTTCGGTCCCGACGGGCAGGTGAGCACCCTCGTCGACGACCCGGAGCTGGTGTCGGCGCAGGCCGTCAACATCGACCGCGAGCGGAACCGCGTCCTGGTCAGCAACGTGGACTACGGCACCGCGGAACGTTCCAACCCGGAAGCGCCCTTCCGCGTCGCCGGCGTGGGCAGCTACGACCTGGAGACCGGGGAGCAGGACTGGTGCGTCGATCTGACCGCGATCACCAACGACGGCAGGCCGCACCTGATCGCCGACGTGACGGTGGCGCCCGATGGCACCGCCTACGCCGTCGACCAGCTGACCCCGACGGTGTTCCGCATCGACCCCGAGGGCAACGCCTCGATCCTCGTGCGGAGCGACCTGCTCCAGGGCACCCTGGACATTCCCGACTTCCTGAACGATGTGGGAATGTCGGCGGTGGAGTGGGTCGAGGGGGACCAGCTGATCATCGCGATGGCCGACGGCTCCCTGGTCCGGGTGCCCGTCCGGAGTCCCGAGGACGCGCGGCCGGTGGAGCTCTCCTCGCCGCTGTCGTCCCCCGCGGCCGGCATGCGGCTCCTGGAGGACGGTTCGATCGTGGCGGTCAGCAGCGGCCTGCTGACCGGCGAGCCCGCCCGGATCCAGCGTGTGGAGCCCGGCGACGGCTGGGAGGAGGCCACGGTGAGTGTCACCGACACCGTCGAGAATCCCGTCACCAGCGACGTGACCGCGGGGCCTGACGGGACGACGTTCGCGCTCAGCGGAGGGCTGGCCGATCTCCTGGCGGGCCAGCCCAACGACGGGTTCTCGCTGACCCCCGTCGACGTCGGCTGATCCGGCGGCTGCTCCCTTGAGGGAGCGGGAGGGGCAGGTCAGGCGGCCTGGTAGGGCTTGGCTTCCAGGACCCGCACCATGGCCGTCCTGCCGTTGGGCAGCTCGTACTGCGCGTCGTCGCCGGCCTTCTTGCCGAGCACCCCGGAGCCGAGCGGCGACTGCGGCGAGTACGTCTCGATGTCCGAGGTGGCGAACTCGCGCGAGGCCAGCAGGAACGTCATCGTGTCCGACTCGTCGCCGTCGAAGGCGATGGTGACGACCATGCCGGGCGAGACCACACCGTTGTCCGCGGGGGCGGCGCCCACCTGCGCGTTCTCCAGGAGCTGGGTGAGCTGGCGGATCCGGGCCTCCTGCTTGCCCTGCTCCTCCTTGGCCGCGTGATAGCCGGCGTTCTCCTTGAGGTCGCCCTCTTCGCGCGCCTGCTCGATCTTCTTCGCGATCTCGGTGCGGGCGGGACCCGACAGATGATCCAGCTCGGTCCTGAGCTGGTCATACGCCTCCTGGGTCAGCCAGGTGACAGTGTCGCTGGTCTGCGTCACAGGTGCTCCTCGGGATGTGCGAAGGGGAATAAAAACAAGGCCCGACCCGGGACGACTACGCTCCTGGGCGGGCGGAAACATCGATCGAACTGTCGACTTTAACAACGCTGGTCGATGTGCGGAAGGATTACCCTCCGCTGCCACGCGCAAACCCCACGGTGGTCTACCGGGTGGTCGACGCCTCCGAACAGCTGATCACCTCGGCAGCGGTCGCACGCTGCGTAGTCCTGAGGGTAACGGAGCGGTGCAGGCTCGACTCGTCGTCGTCGAACGTGAAGTCCGCGCGGCCCACTTCGAGGCCGTCCTCCGCCTGGGCCCGGATCGTGCAGACGCCGACGGCCTCCGACGGCTTGCGCAGCGCCACGTTCACGTCGATCCGCTCGTCCGAGACGACCTCGAAGCCGGTGAGTTCGCCGGTGACCCGCTCGCCGGAGATGTAGGAGTATCCGGCCCAGCCGACGAAGCCGAGCAGCAGCACGCCGAGCACGCTGCCGACGATCACCAGCCGCCGGTTGGTGCGGGCCTCGTCCGTGGTACGGCCGTACCGTCCCTGGGGGAGCCCCGCGCGCGTGTCAGCCATCAGGACCTCCGGGAACTTGGTGCGGCCCGGTGCACGGGCCGGTGCGAAAACGGGAACAAAGGCCCCCGCTCCATCAGTCACTATAGAAGCCCGGGGCAGACCCCGGACGACCCACCCGAATGACTGAGGACGAGCCTTGACAGAGCAGCTGCGACTCATGGCCGTGCACGCCCACCCGGACGACGAGTCCAGCAAGGGCGCGGCCACCATGGCGAAATACGTGGCCGAGGGCGTGGACGTGCTGGTCGCCACCTGCACCGGGGGCGAGCGGGGCTCGATCCTCAACCCGAAGCTGCAGGGCGACCCCTATCTCGAGGAGCACATCCACGAGGTGCGGGCCAGGGAGATGGCGGAGGCCCGCGAGATCCTCGGCGTGCGCCAGGAGTGGCTGGGCTACGTGGACTCCGGGCTGCCCGAGGGCGACCCGCTGCCGCCGCTGCCGGACGGCTGCTTCGCCCTGCAGGAGGTGGACGTGGCGGCCGAGCGGCTGGTCAGGCTGGTGCGGGAGTTCCGGCCGCACGTGATGACCACCTACGACGAGAACGGCGGCTACCCGCACCCCGACCACATCATGACGCACAGGATCTCCATGGTTGCCTTCGAGGCGGCCGGGGATCCGGAGCGCTTCCCGGCGGCCGGCGAGCCCTGGCAGCCGCTGAAGCTCTACTACAACCAGGGCTTCAACCGGCCGCGCACCGAGGCGCTGCACGAGGCGCTGCTGGCCCGCGGCCTCGAGTCGCCCTACGCGGAGTGGCTGGAGCGCTGGGACGACTCGGACCGGCCGGAGCGGTCGCTGACCACCCGGGTGCCGTGCGCGGACTACTTCCCGATCAGGGACAAGGCGCTGATCGCGCACGCCACCCAGATCGACCCGGACGGCGGCTGGTTCCGGGTGCCGATGGAGCTCCAGCAGGAGGTCTGGCCGACCGAGGACTACGAGCTGGCCAGGTCCCGGGTGGATACGGCGCTCCCCGAGTCCGACCTCTTCGCGGGCATCCGCCAGAATTAGCCCATGGACGACATGAGCGCGCTGCTTCCGCTGGCGGAGAAGGACCTCAACGAGTACACGGTCACGCCCGGCGTGCTGGGCTTCATCGTGTTCGCGGTGCTCGGCCTCGCGGTGTGGGTCCTGCTGAAGTCCATGAGCAGGCACCTGGGCCGGGTCTCCGTGCCCAAGAAGTCCGAGGTGGACCAGGCGGACGAGGCGGAGGTCGCGGGCGAGGCGGAGGCGGCCGCGCCCGGCGCCTCCGCCGTCCGTTCCTAGCCGCTGTCCCAGTGGGTCAGCCCGCCGCGGTGACGCCGAACACGTCGCGCGCGGCGCGGCGCGGGACCATGCCGAGCCGCCAGGCCGACCAGCCGTCCTCCGGGCCCAGGCCGCGGCGGAGCATCAGGGCGTAGCTGTGCGCCGCGTCCGAGAGCCGGGGGTCGCGCTGCGGGTGCTCGGCGCGCAGGAGTTCCGCCAGCTCCTCCTGGGCGACGGCCTCGCCGACCTCGGAGCCGCCGGGTGAGGCCAGCGGCAGCAGGGTGCAGCGGAGGAACGCGGCCCAGTCGGCGCCCCGGCGGTCCGGCCGGCCCTCGCCGTACCCGTCCGTGAACAGCCGCAGCGCCTCGTCCGTCAACTCCAGCGCCTGGCCGTGCCGTTCGTTGCCGGCCTCGATCACGGCCAGCTCCAGGCAGCTCCAGCCCTCGCCGTAGCCGACGCCGGCGCGCTGGAAGTCGCGGCGGGCGTCCGTCAGCAGCTGGCGGGCGAAGCCGCTGTTGCGCAGCGAGCCGGTGGACTCGGCCCGCATGTCCCTGGTGACCCGGGCCGAGTGGTGCCGGGCGCAGGCCAGGCCGTAGACGTCCCGCATCCGGGAGAACATGGTGCGGGCCTGTTCCAGGGTGCGCACCGCGCCGGCCAGGTCGCCGCTCTCCTCCAGGGCCTGGCCGAGGTTGTAGAGGGTCCACGCCTCGCCGCGGGCGTCCTCGGTGTCGCGGTGCCTGGCGAGGGCGGCGCGCAGCTGTTCCTCGGCGGCGGTCGGGTCGCCGGCGAACACCCGGGCCATGCCGAGTTCGGTCTGGGCCCAGGCGACGCCGCGCACGTCGCGGGAGCGTTCGTACAGGTCGAGGGAGAGCCGGATCTCGTGCTCGGCGGCCGCGATGTCGCCGCCGTAGAGCAGGGTCTGGCCGAGCTGGAACCGGGTCCACGCCTCGCCGTGCACGCTGCCGCTGCCCTGGTGCAGGTGGAGCGCCTCGGTGAGCATGGCGCGGGCGGAGTTGAGCCGGCCGCGCTCGCGCTCCACGGCGGCGAGGGCGTGCAGGGTCCAGGCCCGGTCGCCCGCCAGGGCGCCGCCGGTCTGGAGCTCCAGGGCCTCGTGCAGTCGTTCGCCGGCCTCGCGCAGCTGGCCCTGGTGCTGGAGGGTGATGCCCAGGTCGCGCAGGGCGCGGGCGGTGCCGGCGTCGTGGTGGGCCTGCTGGTAGAGGGTGACCACGGAGGTCAGGGTGGAGCGGGCCTTGTCGAGCTCGCCGAGCTGGCGGGCGGCGACGCCGGTGCGCCACTGGACGGACCGGTTGAGCAGGCCCTGGTTGACGGCCTGGGTCAGCTCGTTGAGCTCGCCGAGGCGGTAGAGGTCGCCGCGGAGCAGGCAGTAGTCGCAGAGGGCGCCGAGCAGGTGCTGGACGGCCTCGCGGTCCACGCGTTCGTCGGCGTGCCTGAGGGTGGCGGTGATGAAGCTGGTCTCGTCGTCGAGCCAGCGGAGCGCGGCGTCGAGCGAGGCGAAGCCGTGGCCGCCGGCGGCGGCCGGCAGCAGGTCGGCGCGGGTGGAGGTCTTGCCGTCGACCAGCCGGATCACGGTGTCGGCCAGCTCGGCGTAGCTGCGGATCAGCCGCTCCTGGGCCGCCGAGCGGTCCTCGTCGGTCTCCTCCTCGTGCAGCCGGGCGCGGGCGAAACGGCGCACCAGGTCGTGCAGCCGGTAGCGGTTGCCGCGGACGTGGCGGAGCAGCCCGGCGGTGGTCAGCTCCTCGAGCCGGCGGGCGCCCTCCTGCTCGCGGACGTCGAGGAGCGCGGCGGCGGCGCGGGCGCCCAGGCTGGCGCGGCCGACGAGGGCGAGCCGGCGCAGCAGCCGGCGCGCGGTCTCGTGCTGGTCGGTGTAGCGCAGGCGCAGGGCGCGCTCCGCCGCGTCGAGCGGGCCGTTCGCCGGGCCGTAGTCGGCCAGGTCCTCGGCGAGGCGGGCCGGGGAGCGCTCGCCGAGCGCGGCGCCGACCATCCGCAGCGGCAGCGGCCGGCCGCCGCACAGCTCCACGATCCGGCCCCAGGCCAGCTCGTCGTAGGGCTCGCCGGCGCCGATGGTGCCGCCGTCGGCGACCGAGGCACGCAGCAGCTCCTCGGCCGCCGCCTGGTCGAGGGGGCCGAGCTCCAGGTGGTGGACGGAGGCCGGGAACCCGACCTCGACGGGCAGCGGCTCGGTGGCGGTGACCAGCACCAGCGAGTCGGACCGCTCGGGGATCAGGGTGCGCACCTGCTCCGGGTCGGTGGCGTCGTCGAGGATCAACACGACGGGCAGGTCGGCGAGATGCTGCTGGTAGCGCTCCATCAGGCGGCGCGGGTGGGCGGCGTCGGCGCCGCTGCCGGCGCCGTCCCTGAAGAGCAGCTGTTCGCGGGGGGCGCCGAGCCGGTTGAGCAGGTGGAGCAGCGCGTCCCTGGTGGTGAGCGGGTCCTCGCTCTCGCCGCGCAGGTCGACGAGGCAGGCGCCGCGGAACAGCTCGCGGGTCTCGTGTGCCACCCACCTGGCCAGCATGGTGCGCCCGGAGCCCGAGGGGCCGTGCAGCACGACCACGGTCGGGCGGGTGTCGGTGCGGGCCCGGTCGCGGTTGACCCACTGGGTGATCTGGGTGAGCTGGCTGCGGCGGCCGATGAACGGGTGGCCCGGGTCTGGCAGCCGCTCGAAGGATCGGGTGAGCACCGCCCTGGTGCGGGCGGCGCCGCCGCGCTCGCGCGGGCGCTGCTGGCTGACCCGGCGGGTGTCGCGCCGCTCGGGGGCCAGCGGCTCGCGCCGTGGGGCGACCGCGCGCTGCTGCTCCAGGTAGGGGCGGATGCCGCGCACCTCCACCGCGTTCCGCCAGGCGAGGCGCAACTGCTCGACGCCGCCCGGCTGGTGGCGGCTGCCCGCGCTCCGCTCGGCGGAGAACAGGTGGGCGAGCACGGCCTGCGCGGAGAAGCCGGTGAGTGCCGCGGCCGCCACGATGATGGCGTCCGCGAAGGCGGTGGCCGCCGAGTCGTCGATGCTGCCGATCAGCAGCAGGGCCGCGACCGCCGCGCCGGTGGCGGCGGCCGCGAGGCCGCCGAGGGCGCGCCGGCCGAAGCGGTCGGCGAGCCGGCTTGGCGCGTTCTCGGTCTCCGCGCGGAGATAGGCCGTGTACTCCTCCTCCGCCGGCCGCAGTATCTCGCCCAGCGCGCTCCGGGCGCGCTGGAGCAACTGGGGCCCGTCGACGCGCCCCTCGGAGCGGCGCACCTCCTCCTCCACGGCGCGCTCCAGCAGCCCGTCGATCTCCGCCCGGTGCCGCTCGGTGAGCGCGCCCGCGACGTGTAGTGCCATCGCTCCGTCCCCTCCCCGCCCTCTCCACTGTTCCGGAGGGCCGACTGCTCACCTGCCCAACCCGCCCCCTACCACGCCCCCTTGACATGTGCAGGTTGCGGCTGGGCCGAATCGTGACAGAAGGCGGAAGCGGGAGGAAGGCCTGGGGGAAGGGGAGGGCGCGGGAGGGAACGGGTGGCTCAGCCGGCGGCCCGCTTGTACTTGCGGACCGCGAGGGTGCGGAAGATCACGATGATGGCCACCGAGGAGACGAGCGAGGCCAGCACCGGGTGCTGCATCGGCAGGACGTCCGGCGGGTGGTAGCCGGCCGGCAGGTTGCCGAAGAGGTCGCGCACCGCGAGCACGACGGCGCTGAACGGATTCCACTCGGCTATCGGCTGGAGCCAGCCCGGCATGTTCTCCGAGGGCACGAACGCGATCGAGATGAAGGTGAGCGGGAACAGCCAGACCAGACCGCCCGAGGTGGCGGCCTCGGGCGAGCGGACCGAGAGGCCGATCAGCGCGCCGATCCAGGTGAAGGCGTAGCCGAAGAGGAGCAGCAGGCCGAAGGCGGCGAGCGCCTTGAGCACGCCGTCGTGCACCCGCCAGCCGACCAGGAAGGCGACGATGGCCAGCACCAGCAGTACCACCGCCGTCTGCACGACGTCCGCGAAGGTGCGCCCGGTGAGGACGGCGCCGCGGGCCATGGGCAGCGAGCGGAAGCGGTCGATGATGCCCTTCTGCATGTCCTCGGCGATGCCGGCGCTGGAACCCGCGACGGCGAAGGTGACCGTCTGGGCGAAGATGCCGCCCATCAGGAACTCGCGGTAGGCGGTGGCGTTGGTACCCGCGCCCGGGATGTTGATGGAGCCGCCGAAGACGTAGGCGAAGAGCACCACGAACATGACCGGCTGGACGATGCCGAAGACCACGACCTCGGGGATGCGCAGCATGCGCAGCAGGTTGCGGCGGGCGACCACCAGGGAGTCGCGGAGGCCCTGGCCGAACGAGATCCGGTCTCCCGTGCGGGAGACGGGCGCCGGGATCGGCTGCTGCTTGACGGTGGTGCTCATCGGTCGCTCTCCGGCTTCTCCGTGGCGGCCGCGCCCTCGCCGGCCTCGGCTCCCTGGTTCCCGGCCAGCTCGGCGGCGTGGCCGGTGAGCGAGATGAACACGTCGTCGAGGGTGGGGCGGCGCAGCCCGATGTCGTCTATCTCGATGCCGTGGCCGTCGAGTTCGCGGATGACCTCGGCGAGCAGCTTGGCCCCGCCGGAGGCCGGCACGCTGAGCTTGCGGGTGTGCTCGACCAGCGAGGGCTCGCCGTCGCCGAGGCGCCGCAGCACCTCCTGGGCCACCGGTATGCGCTCGCGCTCGTGGACCACGACCTCGACCACGTCTCCCCCGGTCTGGTCCTTGAGCTCGTCGGAGGTGCCGCGGGCGATGACCCGGCCGTGGTCGACCACGGCGATGGTGTCGGCCAGGTGGTCGGCCTCCTCCAGGTACTGGGTGGTGAGCAGCAGCGTGGTGCCGCCGGCGACCAGCTCCTGGATCACCTCCCAGAGGCCCTGTCGGTTGCGCGGGTCGAGCCCGGTGGTCGGCTCGTCCATGAACATCACGGGCGGGCTCACCACCAGTGCGGCCGCCAGGTCGAGGCGGCGGCGCATGCCGCCCGAGTAGGTCTTGGTGGTGCGGTCCGCCGCGTCGGCCAGGTTGAACCGCTCCAGCAGCTCGTCCGCCCGGCGCTTCGCGTCCTTCGCGGACAGCTGGTAGAGCTGGCCGACCATCCGCAGATTCTCGCGGCCGGTCAGATACTCGTCGACGGCGGCGAACTGGCCGGAGAGGCCGATGGAGCGGCGGACCTCGTTGGGATGGGCGAGGACGTCGACGCCGGCCACCTCGGCGCGGCCGGAGTCGGGCTGGATCAGCGTGGTGAGCACGCGCACCGCGGTGGTCTTGCCCGCGCCGTTGGGCCCGAGCAACCCCAGCACGGTGCCCTCCGGCACATCGATGTCGACGCCGTCCAGTGCCCTGACATCGCCGAAGGTCTTGACCAGACCCTCGGCGTAGATGGCACCTGGCATGGAACTTCTCCCCGTTCGGATCGGCAGGTTCAGGGTCACCCGCGGGACGCGGGACCGCCAGTCTAGGCACAACGCGATACATCGCGATACCGACTTTGGTATCGAACACTTGTCGCGTCGCGTTGCGTTACGGCGAACCCTCGCGTCTCGCGGTGAACCTCGCCCAGCCGATCCGAACGTTCGGTCGACGATCAGCCGACGACCAGGTAGCCGGCCGCCCGCAGCGCCTCCGCCACCTCCTCGCAGTGCCGCGGCCCCCGCGTCTCCAACTGCAGCTCGACCTCCGCCTCCCCCACGCCGAGCCGCGGATCCGTCCGCATGTGGTTGACCGCGATCACGTTCGCGTCCACCGCGGAGAGCTCGCCGAGCAGCGCCGCCAGCGCCCCCGGCTGGTCGGGCACCCGCAGCCGCAGCGACAGGTAGCGCCCGGCCGCCGCCATGCCGTGCCTGAGGGTGCGCTGGAGCACCAGCGGGTCGACGTTGCCGCCGGAGAGCACCGCCACCACCGGGCCGCCGGCGAACGCCTCGGGATCCGCGAGCAGCGCGGCCACCGGGCTCGCCCCGGCCGGCTCCACCACCAGCTTCGCCCGCTCCAGGCAGAGCAGCAGCGCCCCGGAGAGCGAGTCCTCGGAGACGGTGCGCACCTCGTCCACCAGGTCCGCGATGATCCGGAACGGCACGTCACCCGGCCGCCCGACCTTCATGCCGTCCGCCATGGTGGCCACCTCGGGCAGCGCCACCGGATGCCCGGCCGCCAGCGAGGGCGGGTAGGCCGCCGAGCCCGCCGCCTGCACCCCGACGATCCGCACGTCGGGCCGCAGCGA
This sequence comes from Streptomyces mayteni, assembly GCF_054783955.1. Taxonomy (NCBI): domain Bacteria; kingdom Bacillati; phylum Actinomycetota; class Actinomycetes; order Kitasatosporales; family Streptomycetaceae; genus Streptomyces; species Streptomyces mayteni. Next base: position 29,259 of record NZ_BAAGPR010000047.1, read on the forward strand.
CTTCACGGCCAGCGCGACGCCGGCCGCGAGACCGCCGCCGCCGATCCCGAGCACGATGGTGCGCACCTCGGGGCACTGCTCCAGGATCTCCAGGCCCACGGTGCCCTGGCCGGCCACGACGTCCTCGTGGTCGAAGGGGTGGATCAGCACGGCGCCGGTGCGCTCCGCGTACTCGCTGGCCGCGGCGAGCGTCTCGTCCACCACCGTCCCGTGCTGGCGCACCTCGGCCCCGTACTCGCGGGTCGCGGCGATCTTCGGCAGCGGGGCGCCGACCGGCATGAACACGGTCGACCGCACCCCGAGCAGCGAGGCCGCGAGCGCCACGCCCTGCGCGTGGTTGCCGGCGCTGGCCGCGACCACGCCGCGGGCCCGCTCCGGCTCGCCGAGCCCGGCGATCCTGGTGTAGGCGCCGCGGATCTTGAACGAGCCGGTGCGCTGCAGGTTCTCGCACTTGAGGTGCACGGGCGCGCCGACCAGCCGGCTGAGGTACCGGCTGCCCTCCATCGCCGTGATCCGGGCGATCCCGGCGAGCGTCTTCTGCGCGGCAAGCACGTCATCCAGCCGGGGCCGGTGGTTCTCAGCCATGCGGCCAGTCTGGCAGGCCCGACGCCCCCGGAGCCCGCGGGGGCGCGGGGAACGCGCATCGCCCCGCGGAGTGTCGGCGCGGCGGCGTACGCTGATGCGCAGTCAGCGAGCCACCCCCCACGCCCGCCATTCCGCGACCTCCGCGCCCCGACGACAGACCCGGACATGACTCCTGAATCCACCGCCCGCCCCGCCACCGCCGACGCCGACACGGACACCGGCACGGACGCCGACTCCGGGGGTGCCGGCGCGCCGCCGGCCGCACCGCGCGCCACGCCGGACCGCCGCCTGCTCGACGCCTTCCAGCACGAGGTCGCGGTCTTCGCCAGGCGGGCCGAGCAGACGAGGCTCGGCGGCCTCGGCCCCACCCGCGGCACCATGGACCGGGCCGCCTATCTGCTGCTGAGCCGGCTCGACCAGGAAGGGCCGACGGGGGTCAAGGCGCTGGCCGCCGGCATGGGCATCGACTCCTCGACGGTCACCAGGCAGGTCGCCCCGCTGGTCGACGCCGGTCTGGTGAACCGCACCGCCGACCCCGACGACGGCCGGGCCGTCGTGCTGCGCATCGCGCAGCGCGGCAGCGACCGGCTCGAGGAGGTGCGGCAGTCGCGGCGCCGGCTGATGACGCTGCTCACCGAGGACTGGACGGAGGAGGAGCGCGTCGAGTTCTGCGCGCTCCTCACCCGCTTCAACTCCTCGATCGCCCGGCTCCAGTCGGGCTGAGTCCCAGCGGCATCAACCTCGGCCTCAACCGCCGAGCGCCTGCCCCAGGTCGGCAAGCAGGTCCTCCACGGCCTCGATGCCCACCGAGAGCCGCACCAGGTCCGCCGGCACCTCCAGTGCCGAGCCGGCGGCCGAGGCGTGCGTCATCCGGCCCGGGTGCTCGATCAACGACTCCACGCCGCCGAGCGACTCGCCGAGCGTGAACAGCTCCGCCCGGTCGCACACGGCCACCGCGGCCTCCTCGCCGCCGGCGACCCGGAACGACACCATCCCGCCGAAGCCCCGCATCTGCTTGGCGGCCGTCTCGTGGCCCGGGTGCGTCTCGAGCCCCGGGTAGTACACCTGGACGACCTTCGGGTGCGCCGTCAGCGCCTCCACGACGCGGGCCGCGTTGGCGTTGTGCCGGTCCATCCGCACGGCCAGCGTCTTGATGCCGCGCAGCACCAGCCAGGAGTCGAAGGGGCCGCCGACGGCGCCCAGCGCGTTCTGGTGGAAGGCCAGCTCGTCCGCGAGCCCCGCGTCGGAGGTGACCAGGGCGCCGCCGACCACGTCCGAGTGGCCGCCGAGGTACTTGGTGGTCGAGTGCACCACCACGTCGGCGCCGAGCGCCAGCGGCTGCTGGAGGTAGGGGCTGGCGAAGGTGTTGTCCACCACCAGGCGGGCCCCGGCCGAGCGGGCGAGGTCGGCGACCACCGCGATGTCGGTGATCCCGAGCAGCGGGTTGGACGGCGTCTCCACCCAGACGAGGCGGGTGGTGGGCCGCAGCGCGGCCCGCACCGCGGCCGGGTCGCTGGTGTCCGCGACCGACCACTCCACGCCCCAGCGCTCCACGACCTTCGAGATCAGCCGGAACGTGCCGCCGTAGGCGTCGTTCGGGATCACCAGGTGGTCGCCGGGACGCAGCACCGTGCGCAGCAGGCAGTCCTCGGCGGCGAGCCCGGAGGCGAAGGCCAGGCCGCGCCGGCCGCCCTCGAGCGCGGCGAGGTTCTCCTCGAGCGCGGTGCGCGTCGGGTTGGCCGAGCGGCTGTACTCGTAGCCGCCGCGCAGGCCGCCGACGCCGTCCTGCTTGTAGGTGGACACCTGGTGGATCGGCGGCACCACCGCTCCGGTGACCGCGTCGGGCTCCTGCCCGGCATGAATGGCCAGTGTCTCGAAACGCGACGGGCCCTGCTGCTCGTTCATGGCTACACGGTAGTGGGCCTTACGGTGGATATATCGCACCGGCCGGAACGCCGAAGCACACGACATGCACCCGTCATAGGGTGGACACAGGACATAACGAGGGGGAGCCGCGCCGCCATGGAAGCACTTCTGCTGCTCATCGCGCTGACCGCCATCTTCGGCGTGGTCGTGCTGCCCGCCATCCGTCGGCGCCGCGAGCGCCAGGAGTACGAGCGGGCGGCCGCCACGGCCGACGCCCAGACCGCCGCCCCCGGCTTCGGCGTCTCACTGAACAAGGAAGGCGGCGCCCCGACGGCCACCGGTCTCGTCCCGGTCGACCAGCTCGACGTCCGGCTGCCCGGGCCGGACACGGCTCTCGTCGCCGCGCTCGAGGAGACCCAGCGCACCCAGAACTGGCGTCCGGTGGGGCAGTTGCTCGCCCTCACCGACGACCACGAGCTCCGCTGGCAGCGGGTCCAGTCACTGGCCGGCGCCGGCGCCATGGAGCTGACCCGCGCCCGCGCCGTCGGGGAGACCTCGGGCGCGGGCTGGCTGCGCAGCTGGCGGGCCGAGGAGCCGAACGACGCGGGCGGCTGCCAGGTGTACGCGCAGTTCCTGGTCTGGCAGGCGATGTCCGACCCGTCGTCGGCCGACCACCGGATCATCCTGGAGGAGGCCCGCACCGTCTGCGGCGAGGCCGCGGCCCTCGCCCCCGACGACCCGACGCCGTACGTCACCGACCTGCTCATCGCCCGCGGCCTCAGCTACCGGCCGGCGGACTTCGAGGCCCTCTGGGGCAACCTCGTCCAGCGTGACCCCGCGCACATGGGCGCGCACCTCGCCGCCCTGCCGTACTGGTCGGAGAAGTGGCACGGCTCGCGCAAGCAGGCCGACGCCTTCGCCACGGCCGCGGCCTCCTCGGCCCCGGAGGGCAGTCTGCTGGCCGCGCTGCCGCTGTTCGCGGTCTACGACCACCTGCCCGACGTGCAGCTCTCCCCCGGCATGTACCAGGGCGCGGTCATCCAGGACGCGATCGAGGCCGCCCAGTACGCCGTCAACACGGTGCGTAGCGGTCACCCGGTGGAGCCGCACGTGCGCCACCTGTTGCTGTGTTTCCTGGTGCGCGCCGAGAGGTACGCGGAAGCGGCGGAACAGGTACGGGCCATCGACGGTTATGTGGGTGCGATCCCGTGGGTGGACGGCGAGAACCCGGCCGGGGAGTACGCCCGCTATCGCGCGGTGGCCATCGCCGGAGACCAGCACTGACAGGGACGACCACAGGAGTGAGAACGACCATGCTGTACACCTTCAAGTCTCGGCTCCCCAGTCAGGACGAGGCCCTGCCCGGCCGCGCCGAGCGGCCCTTCGAGGTGCCGGCCCGCCACACCGTCCTGGGCAACCCGCTGCTCGGCCCCTACCCGGAGGGCCTGGAGGTCGCCGACTTCGCCCTCGGCTGCTTCTGGGGCGCCGAGCGCCGCTTCTGGCAGACGCCGGGCGTGTGGACCACCCTCGTCGGCTACCAGGGCGGCATCACCGCGCACCCCACGTACGAGGAGGTGTGCAGCGGCATGACCGGCCACACCGAGGCCGTGCGCGTCGTCTTCGACCCGGCGGTGGTCTCGTACGCCGACCTGCTGAAGGTGTTCTGGGAGTCCCACGACCCCACGCAGGGCTTCCGCCAGGGCAACGACGTCGGCACCCAGTACCGCTCGGCGATCCACACCCACTCCGACGCCCAGGCCACGGCGGCCGAGGAATCGAAGGCGGCCTACCAGAAGGTGCTCTCCTCCTCCGGCTACGGCGCGATCACCACGGAAATCCTCCCGGCCGGCGACCGCCCCTTCTACGCGGCCGAGGACTACCACCAGCAGTACCTCGACAAGAACCCCGCCGGCTACTGCGGCCTCGGCGGCACGGGCCTCTCCTGCCCCGTGGGCGTGGCGAAGGCGTAACCGCCGCACGGCCGGCGGAATCCGACGCGACGGGCGAGCGACGCTCGCCCCCGCGTCGACGTTCATGGGCCCCGGTACAGTCGCGCCATGATGACGCGGCGACACGACGAATCGCTCACAGTCACCGAGGCCGCGCGCCGCGGAGTGGCAGGGCTGATCACGGACGCGGAGCGCGGCTCGCCCCTCGTGCTCACGCGGCGGTGTCGACCCGTCGCCGTCGTGGTGGGCAGTGAAAGCCTGGCCGCGCTGGAGAAGGCCGTCTCCGACGCGGGCGATCTGGCGTCGGCGCTGCAACGCGCCGCCGACGACGCTGGTGGGCGGACCTCGCTCGACGAGGTGCTGGCGGCGTTCGGGCACACCCGGGAGTCGCTCGCGGCCCTGCCTGACGACGAGTGACCCATGTGGACATCACCTTGACGGGCGCGGCCATCGACGGGGCGCCTACGGTCGATCCGATGACTGTCGTGTGCCGCCGTCTGCCTCCGAGGCGAGTGGACGTGACTCGCGCAAGGGAGTTGGTTGGGGATGGGGCCTGCCGAGACGCGGGAGATGGCTGACTTCTCGTCGTCCGGGGCGGGGGCGGTCATGCGGGACGCCTGCGCCGCTGTCGGCCTCGACGGGGAGGGCGCCGACTTGATCCGGTTCGGGGAGAACGCGCTGTTCCGGCTGGCGGCAAGCCCCGTCGTGGTCCGGGTGGCGCGGTCGACCGACTACCTGGACTCGGTACGCACGGAGGTGGGGGTCTCACGCTGGTTGGCGTGGGAGGGCTTCCCCGCGGCTCGGGTGCTGGAGGACGTCGAGCAACCCGTTGTCGTGAATGGGCATCCGGTGACCTTCTGGCACCTGATCCGGGAGGGGGATCGCCGGGCCACCTACGGGGAGTTGGGCGGGGTGCTGCGGGAGCTGCACGCGCTGACGCCGCCAGATGTTCTCGGACTGTCGGCGTACGCGGCTTTCGGGCGGACGGATCTGCGGGTGGAGCGGGCGTCGGGGATACCCGAGGACGACAGGGAGTTCCTGCGCAGGCAGGGGCAGGAACTGCGGGAGCGGTTGGTGGGGCTGCGGTTCCCGTCGCCCAGGGGGCCGGTGCACGGGGACGCGCACGCGCAGAACCTCATGGTGGACACCTCGGGCACGGTGCTGCTGATCGACTTCGAGAACTTCAGCTTCGATCACCCCGAGTGGGACCTGATGGTCACCGCGACCGAGCATCACAGCCTGGGATGGCAGACACGCGAGCAGTACGACGACTTCGTGGCCGCGTATGGGCGGGACCTGCGGGACTGGGAGGGGTTCGCGGTGCTGCGGGGGATCCAGGAGTTCCACATGACGACATGGCTCATGCAGAACATCGGCGAGAGCCCCGCCGTGGCCGAGGAGTACGCGCGGCGGATCGCCTCGTTGCGGGACGCTGACGCGCCCCGGAACTGGCAGCCCGGCTGAGTCCGTTACTCGTCGTCTTCGGCATCGGTCAAAGCCGCGCGCACCCGATCGTTGAACTCTCGGACCACCGGATTGCCAGCGTGCGCGGAGAGTTCACGCTGGAAGTCGGTGACGTAGCGCGTGAAACGGGCGGACTGGAGGGTGCCCCCGGAATCGACGGCGAGAGTCGCGGTGGTCGCCGCCGCTTCGATCTCACCGTTGAGAAGGTGGCTCTGTGCCAGGACCAGGCGGCAGAGACCCAGCGTGCGGGCGTACCTGGGGTCGGTCAGTGCCACCGCGCGCTCCGCGTGCCGCACGGCCTCGGGGCCCTGCCTGAGGTCGCGGAAGCAGTGGCAGAACTCGCCCATCAGTTCGGCCTCGTCCATGTAGGCCAGCCAGTCCGGGTCGTCGTCACCCGACTCCACGCTCTCGAAATACTGTTCCGCATCGTTCATGGCGCGGGCCGTGCCCCGGGCGTCCCCGGCCATGGCGAGGGCACGGGCCTCGTGCGCGGAGAACAGGGCCATGGCCCGCGGCGTGGAACGTCCCTTGCCGCCTTCGACGGACGCGCGGGCGAGGCGGACTGCGCGGCCGGCTTGGCCGAGGTAGTTCGCCTGGTGGCTCAGGTTGGTGAGGATGCGCGCGCCCATCATGCGGTCGTCCACGACCTGGGTGAGCCGGAGCGTTCCCATCAGGTAGCGGTCCGCCAAGGCGTGGTTGCCGATGTCGTAGGCGCTCCACGCGAGGAGTTGCGCGATCTCGGCGGCGGCACCGAACAGGGCGACGCCCACCTTTTCGCGGTAGCTGGCCCGGAGTAGCGGCAGTACGTCCTCTCGGAAGTAGTGCCGCAGCGCGCGGTGTCCGTGGCCGCCTCCGAACCTGAAGTCGAGGAGCATGAACATTTTCGGCGGCAGTTCGCACCGCCGCGACATCGCGCATCCCGACGCAGCGGCCCCCGCCGCCGGCGGACGGCAGGCCATCCGGCCGAGACACCAGCCAGGACAGCGCGGCGGTGTTGACCTCGGCGTCCGGCATCAGGGCGCCGTCGCCGATGCCTTGATCAGGTCCGGTCCGGCTCAGGGCGTCCATGACATCGAGGGCCTGGGGCAGCGAGTCAGCGTAGCCGGTCCTGGAGGCTGCCGCGGCGGTGAACGCGGGCTGCCCGGGAAAGCCAAGGTCGGCGACATTGATGCGCCGCCGCAGCTTCTCGCTCAGCGTCTCGGCAAGGAAAGCCGCTGTCTGCGGATGGATCCCGCTCCCGTTCAGCCATCGTTGAACGGCGACATGGGTGGTTCCCAACTGCGTGCCGTGCCGCTGGGCGACGTCGCGAACGCGTTTGGCCAGGCCCTTGTTGGATGCGCCGGCCTCCGTCATCAGGGCGGCCAGTCTGTGGTTGGGCTCCTTTACCAATGCTCCCCCTGCCGTGGCGGGATGACGCTTGGTGGTCATCCTGCCACGCTGCGCGGGTGGCTGTGTGGGGTTCGCCCGTGGTCCCCCCTTGGGCGCTGACGGAGCCTTCGGGTGCACATGAACCCCTGGATGAACGCTGCCGCTTGAAGACTGGCCCCTCTTCACTGTTCTCCACACGACGGCGGGAAGTCGCCGCGACGGCTGGTGGAAGGGAACGGGCGAAGAGATGTCAGAAAGTACGGGAACGACCGCGCCACAGGTGGGAGAGCTGGTGCGGGACGGACGTGGCGTGGTCGGCCGGGTCAGGGACTGGCAGGCCGGTCGGGTGTGGCTGCGGCCCGTCGGTGGTGGGTGTGAGTGGGACGTCGCGGCGGACGAGGTGACGGTTGGCGCGGCGGCCGGTTCGCGGGAGGAGCCGTGACCCGAGCGATCGTCAGGGCGGCCGAGTGGACGCTGACGGAGGAGATCGTCGAGGGGGCGCCTCGGGCGGTGTTCCGTGTCGCGTGTGTCGACTGCGGGGCCGCGTCCGAGGCCGTGGACAACCAGCCGGATCCGGTGGAGATGTGGGCGCTGCGGCACACCGGCCTGAACACCACGCACCGGCGGTTCAGGCTCACCACCGAGTGGTTCTGGTGCGTCGTCCCCGCGCCCGGCAATCCGTACCACGACCTGGAGGGGACTGCCGGGCGTTAGCGGACAGGACGGCCGTCACGGCCTCGACGTCACCGCCGGGAGGATGGCGGCTAGTTGGTCGAGGGGGTTGTCGCCGATGGGGCGGAGGATGACCGTGTGGGCGCCGGCTTCCCAGAGGGACGTGATGCGGGTGGCGGCGGTGTCGGGAGAGCCGGCGGCGAGGAAGATGTCGGGGGCGGGGATGCCGAGCCACTCGGTGTACTCGGCGATGACGGGGGCCGTGGCGGCCGGGTCGTCGCCGAGGTAGAGGTGGGTGAAGACGATCAGCTCGTGGTCCTGGCGGGGGGACTCGGCCGCGGCGCGGCCGCGGTCGATGTGGGCGAGGGCGGCGGTGACGCGGGCCGGGCCCTGGCCTTCGGCGATGATCGTGCCGTCCGCGACGCGTCCCGACAGTTCGAGCGAGCGGGGCCGCACGACGCCGGTGACCAGGGGCGGGGGTTCGGCCGGCGGGTGGACGAGGGTGACGCCGTCGATCTGGACCGTGCGGCCGGCCACGTCGGTGGTGGCGCCGGAGAGCAGGGAGCGGACCCCGACCAGCGTCTCCTCCAGGAGGGCCAGCTTGGTCGGCGAGGCCGCGCCGACCCGGGCCATCCAGTCCGGCGAGCCGTGGCCGATGCCGGCCACCAGGCGGCCCGGGAAGAGCCGGGCCACGGTGGCCAGCTCCATGGCGAGCAGCGCCGGGTTGCGGAACGGCGCCGGCACGATGCCGATGCCGATCCGCAGCCGCTCGGTGGCGGCCAGGGCGAGGGTCGCCGCCGAGACGCCGCCGGCGAAGCCCAGGTCCTCCACGACCCACAGGTCGTCGACGCCGAGGCGCTCGGCGGCGCGGGCGAACTCGGCCAGGCCCTCGGGCGGGAGGGAACGGTCGTACATCACGCCGATGCGGCGCTGGGCGTCGTTGGTCACGATCACACTGTACGGCCGCGGTGGTCAGAGCTGTTGGGCTCCGGGGCGGTCGGTCTCGACCACGAAGGAGGCCACCGTCTCGACCGACGAGCCTGGCGTGGTGACGACGGGCACCACCCGGTAGTCGGCGCGGAGTTCGGTGTCGGTGAGGCCGACCACCGTGTAACCGCGTTGCGCGTTGTGCCACTTGAAGTGGGGGTTCACCCCGGGCGTCATCCAGTTGAAGCCGAAGGTGTCCATCGGCGTGCCGTCGCCGCCCGAGCTGATCGAGGTGCCGGCGAACTCGGTGGCGACCACGGGCGAGTCCGGGTCGTCGAAGTCGAGCTTGAGGTCGGCGACCACGCTGCGGTGGATGTCGCCGGTCAGCACGACGCAGTTGGCGACGCCGCGGTCGTGCAGGCCGGTGAGGAGCCGGTCGCGGGCCGCCGTGTAGCCGTCCCACATGTCGAGGCCGACGGTGTGGGTGTTCGGGTCGGTGTCGTGGTCGGCCTGGGCGATCAGCGTCTGGTTGGCGAGGACGTTCCACGCGGTGCCGGCGCGCCGGACGCCGTCCAGCAGCCAGCCCTCCTGCGCCGTGCCGAGCATGGTGCGGGACGGGTCGGAACGCTCGGCGTCGCAGCCGGACTTGGTGCCGTCGCCGCACACCTGGTCGTCCCGGTAGGAGCGGGTGTCGAGGACGTGCAGCTGGAGGAGGTCGGCGAAGCGCAGCCGGCGGTAGAGCTGGCAGTCCGCGCCGTCCGGCTTCTGGGGCAGCCGCAGCGGCAGGTGCTCGTAGTAGGCCTGGAAGGCGCCGGCCTTGCGGCTGCGGAAGGCGGTGACGTCGCCGTCGGGGTAGCCGTCGGAGTCGATTTGGGCGACGTCGGCGGCCCAGTTGTTCTCGACCTCGTGGTCGTCCCAGGTCAGCACCCAGGGGAACGCCTGGTGCGCGGCCTGCAGGTCGGGGTCGAGCCGGTAGAGGGCGTGCCGGTTGCGGTACTCGGCGAGGGTCAGGGTCTCGCGCTGGTAGGAGGCGTCGAGGGTGAGGCCGCGGACCCCGCCGGTGGCGCCGACGCCGTACTCGTAGATGTAGTCGCCGAGGTGGACGACGAGGTCGAGGTCCTCGGCGGCCAGGTGGCGGTAGGCGGTGTAGAAGCCCTCGTACCAGCACTGGCAGGAGGCGAAGGCGAGCTTCAGCTCGGTGGCGGTGGCCGGCGCGGTGCGGGTGCGGCCGACCGGGCTGACGGCGTCGCCCGAGGGGACCCGGAAGCGGTAGAAGTAGTCGCGTCCCGCGGCGAGTCCCGTCACCTCGACGTGCACGGAGTGGCCGAGCTCCGGCACGGCGGCGGCGGTGCCCGAGCGGACGACGCGGCCGAACGCCTCGTCCTCGGCGACCTGCCACTCGACGTCGACCGTGGCTTCCGGCATCCCGCCGCGCCCGTCCACCGCCAGTGGGTCGGGGGCGAGCCTGGTCCACAGCACGACGCCGTCCGGCGCCGGGTCGCCCGAGGCGACGCCGAGTGCGAAGGGGTCGGCGGCGAACCGGGGCGCGGCCCAGGCGGCGCGTGAGCTGAGTCCGGCGGCGTGCAGGCCGAGCGTGGCCACGCCGACGCCTGCGGCGCGGCCGAGCAGGCCGCGTCGTGTGAATCCCATGTGATCCTGCCCGTCTTGGTCAGCTGACGTACCGACGGGCGTACATTCCTGGCGGATCACCGCGTTTCCAACCAGGCGCGCCCGGACCAGGGGCAGTTTTGGCAAAATGTTCGGGTGCCGGTGCCGGTGCCGGTGCCGGTGGCGGTTCGGCCGGTCAACCGAGGCCGGTGGGCGAGGCGTCCCGCACGAGCAGCGCGAGCTGGACCCGGTTGGCGCAGTCGAGCTTGCCCAACGCCCGGCTCACATAGGTCTTGATTGACATCTCGCTCATCAGCAGCCGCCGGCCGATCTCCGCGTTGGACAGGCCCTCGGCGACCAGCCGCACCACGTCGGACTCGCGGGCGGTGAGCCGGGCGAGCAGCTCGCCGGCCTCCCGGCGGCGGCGCGCGGCCTCGGGGGCGACGCGGCCGAGGACGAGGCGGGTGACCGGTGGCGAGAGGTAGGCGTCGCCGCGGTGCGCCGCGAACACCGCGCCCACCAGCTCCTGGGGCGTGCAGTTCTTCAGCAGGAAGCCGGCGGCGCCGGCCTGGAGGGCGCGCAGCACGTTGGGCTCGGCGCCGAACGCCGTCAGCATCACGGCGCGCACGCCGGGCGCGCGGCGGCGCAGTTCCTCCAGCGCCGCGAGCCCGTCGAGCTCCGGCATGCTGATGTCGAGCAGCGCCACGTCGACCTGGTGCCGCAGGGCGGCGTCGACGGCGGCGCGCCCCTCGCCGGCCTCGGCGACGACCCGGATGCCGGGCTCCGACTCCAGGACGGCGCGCAGCGCGGCGACGATCGGCCGCTCGTCGTCGGCGAGCAGGACGCGGACCGCGGGCTCGGCACCCGGCACCTCAGCGCACCCCCACCAGCATGCCGGCGGCCGGCACGGCCAGCATCAGCGCGGCCGTCGCCGTGCCGAGGGCGAGGCTGCGGGCGACGCCGACGCGCGACGGGCCGGGCGCCGGCTCGTCGGCGGGGGCCACGGGGACCATGGCGACCAGCCGGAAGCCGTCGTCGGAACGCCGGTGGTCGAGGAAGCCGCCGGCGGCGCCGACCCGTTCGGCCAAGCCGGCGAGGCCGTGGCCGCCGGACGAGGCAGCAGGCGGCGGGCTCGGGCGCGGGCCCGCGCTCGCGCCCGCGCCCGCGCTGGCGCTCGGCGGCAGCGGGTTGGCGAGGTTGAGCAGCAGCGCGTCGGCCTCCCAGTCGAGCGCCACGGTGACCGGCCGGCCAGGGGCGTGCCGGGCCGCGTTGGTCAGCCCCTCCTCCACCACCCGGTACGCCGCCGCCCAGCCGGCCTCGGCCAGCGGGACCGGCGTGCCGTGCTCGCGGAGCGCGACCGGGCCGCCGGCGGCCCGGAACCCGGCGACCAGCCGGCGGATCCCGGCCGCCCCGGACTCCGCCGGCCTTGGCCCGCCCTCGGCGCCGCGCAACGCGCCCACGAGGTCGTGCAGCTCGGTCAGCGCGTCCCGCGCCGAGCGGGCCAGCTGCCGGGTGGTGCGCCGCTGGGCCGGCGGCAGCTCGGCCACCTCCAGTGCCGCCGCCTGCACCGAGACCAGGGAGAGCCGGTGGCCCAGCGAGTCGTGCATGTCCCTGGCGATGCGCAGCCGTTCGCGGAGCCGCTCGCGCTCGGCAAGGAACTCCCGCTCGCGCAGCAGCCGACGGTTGTGCTCGTCGAGCGCCCGCACCAGCCTGTGGTGCTGGGCCAGGTACCGGCCGAGCAGCAACGGCAGGGCGACGAAGATCAGTTGGGCGGAGACCAGCCGCGAGACGGCGGCCGGTTCCAGGGGGACGACCAGCAGCCGGACGAGCAGGGCGCCAAGCGCCGCGCCGCCCACCACCGCCGCCTCGGCGCGGCCGCGCAGCGCCCGCCCGGCGCCGAACGACGACCACACGAGCGCCGCGAAGCCGGCGCCGGTGAGGGAGGCGGCACCCTGGGCGGCGGCGAAGGCGGGCAGCGGGCGGCGCCGGCAGTACGCGACCACGGCGAGGACGACGACCGCGTGTCCGGCGAGCGCCCAGGGCGACGCCGCCCAGGTGCCGCGCAGGGTGGCGGCCAGCATCGCGGTGTCCGCCAGCGCGACGACCGTGGCGGTCAGGAGGTGCCGGGCCATGGCAGCCAGCGTAAGGCCGGGGCGCCGGCCGGCACATGTCCACTTTGGAGGACGGTTTCAGCCCCGGCCGGTCCCTAGCGTGGGCACGGTGATCGACGTACACGAGCTGAGCAGGACCTACGGGGACACGGTCGCGGTGGACCGGCTCTCCTTCACGGTGCGGCCGGGCCGGGTCACCGGCTTCCTCGGCCCCAACGGCGCGGGCAAGTCCACCACGCTCCGCATGATCCTCGGCCTGGAGCGGCCGAGCGGCGGCACGGCGCTGATCGACGGCCGCCCCTACCGGGAACTCGACCGCCCGCTGCGCCGGGTGGGCGCGCTGCTGGCGGCCGGCGACACGCACCACGGGCGGCGCGCGGCCGACCATCTGCGCTGGCTGGCGCGCGCCGGGGACATACCGGAGGCCAGGGTGGCGCGGGTCCTCGAACTGACCGGCCTGGCGTCGGTCGCGCGCCGGCGGACCGGCGGCTTCTCGCTCGGGATGGCGCAACGCCTCGGCATCGCGGCGGCCCTGCTCGGCGATCCCCGGGTGCTGTTGCTCGACGAGCCGGTCAACGGGCTCGACCCGGAGGGGGTGGTGTGGCTGCGCACCCTGCTGCGGGAGTTGGCGGCCGAGGGGCGGACGGTGCTGCTCGCCAGCCATCTGATGAGCGAGATGGCGCTGACCGCCGAGCAGCTGATCGTGATCGGACGCGGCCGGCTGCTGGCCGACGCCTCGGTGCGGGCATTCGTCGACGGCACCGTCGACAACTGCGGTGCGCGGGTGGCCGTCAGGACCCCGCACCCGGGTCGGCTGCGGGCGGCGCTGGCCGGGGAGGGGGCGCGGGTGGCGACGGGCGACGGGGCCGACGCCGGCGCGTTGCTGGTGAGCGGCCTGCCGGCCGCCCGGGTGGGCGAGGTGGCGGCGGCGGCCGGGGTCACCGTGCACGAGATCGCGGAGCGGACGGCCTCGTTGGAGGAGGCGTACTTCCGGATCACCGGCGAGGCGGACGCGGTCGCGCACCGGGGCGGTGCCCGATGAGGCGGCTGGTCGGGGCGGAGTGGCTGAAGGCGCGGACGCTGCGGTCCACGGCGTGGAGCCTGGCCGGCACGGTGGCCCTGGCGACCGGGCTCGGCGCGATGCTCGGCGCCGGCTTCCGCGACCACGAGGACCGGGACTTCGCGCCGCTGGTCGCCGGCTCGCTCGGCCTGACGCTGGCCCAGCTGTGCCTGGTGGTCTTCGCGGTGCAGGCGATCGGCGGCGAGTACGCCTCGGGGACGATCCGGGCCTCGCTGCTCGCCACGCCGCGGCGCGGCGGCTTCTACGCGGCCAAGATCGTCGCCACCGCGGTGCCGGCGGCGGCGGTGGCCGCGCTGGCGGTGGCGGGCGCGTTCCTCGGGGCGCAGGCGACGATGGGCGACCGGGGCGTGACGCCGTGGGCGCCTGGCGCCCCGCGCGCGCTGCTCGGCGGCTGGCTCTACCTCACGCTGATCGCGCTGCTCGCCCTCGGGGTGGCGACGCTGCTGCGCCGCCCGGCGGCCGCGCTCGGCACGCTGCTGCCGCTGCTCTTCCTCGGCTCGCAGGGGCTCGGGAACGTGCCGGCGGTCGGCGCGGTGTTGCAGTTCCTGCCGGACCAGGCGGGCAGCCTGATCCTCGGCACGGCCGGGCCGCCCGACGACCCGACCTTCGACCGCGCCTACGGCCCCTGGACGGGCGTCGGCATCCTGGCCGCCTGGTCGGCCGCGTCGCTCCTGGCCGGCTGGCTGGCGCTGCGCCGGCGGGACGTCTGAGCGCGGCGGAGGGCGGGAGGCGGGAGTGGGCGTGGTTCGGCGGCCGGGGCGGTGTCGCCCCGGCCGCCGAAGTCCCTCAGGGGCCGCGCTGTCGGGTCAGCCGCCCCTGGCGCGCCTGGCCAGCTTGGCCAGCGGCCCTCGGCGCCGCCTGGCGCGGGCGGTGACGCGGTCGGCCAGCCGGTCCAGGTCCTCCGTCAGCCGGGCCCTGGTCTCCTCGATCTGGCCCGCTATTCGCTCGGGTGATTTCGACGGGTTCGGTGACGAGCCCATTCCGCGTCCTCCTTCAGCGTCTGGATGGTCCGCCGTGGCGTCATCGACCGGTTCCGCAGGCCGAGCCTGCCGAGCAGGAAGAGCGCGACGCCGATCACCAGCCAGGCGCCGGCGATGATCAGCGCGGACCAGGTGTTCGCCAGCACGGCGGTCAGCGCGAACATCCCGCCGAGCGAGCCGAACACGGCCATCATGACGAGCGCGAATCCGGCGCCGCCGAACATGCCCCCGGCCCGGCCGGCGCGGCCGGCCTCCTGCCGCATCTCCGCCTTGGCCAGCTCCAGCTCCTGCTGGAACAGGGTCTGCGTGTCAGCGGCCAGATCGGCCACCAGCTCGCCCATCGAGGCCTCGTGGTCCCCGGTGACGCGCTCTGCGGTCTGTTCCCGCTGCCGCGTCCTCCGCGAGGTCAGCGACATGGCACCTCCACCTCCTCCGAGTCGGGAAGCCAGAGCCGAGTAACCCGGGGAGGCGGAACTCAAACCGGCGGTCACGCTCCCAGGGGCTCGGCGCCCTTGGCGTGGCGGCGGGCGAGGGTGCGGTAGCGGTCCGCGTTGGCCACGATCCGCTCGGTGTCCTCCTCGGTGAGCTGCCGGCGCACCTTCCCCGGCACACCGGCGACCAGGGAGCCCGGCGGCACCACGGTGCCCTCGAGCAGCACCGCGCCGGCCGCGATCAGCGAGCCCCGGCCGACCCGGACCCCGTTGAGCAGCACGGAGCCCATGCCGACCAGCACGTCGTCCTCGACGACGCAGCCGTGCACCACGGCCCGGTGGCCGACGGAGACGCCCGCGCCGAGCAGCGCGGGGAAGCCGGGGTCGGCGTGGACGACGGTGCCGTCCTGGAGGTTGGTGCCCGGGCCGATCTCGATCCGCTCGGTGTCGGCGCGGATCACCGTGCCGTACCAGACGCTGGCCTCCTCGCCGACGTGGGCGTCCCCGATGACGGTCGCGCCCGGCGCCACGAAGGCGCCGGGCGCGATGTCGGGGGCTCGGCCCTCGAGTGCGATCAGCCGGGGTCCTTCCGGGACGGGGTGGGGCGTCATGCGCGCTCCTCGGGTCGACGGGCCTGGGCGGCCCAGTCTCCCCGGGGATCACCTCCCCCGGAAGGGCGGGAAACCGCCCGGGGAACTACAGGGCGCTGCCGGCCTCCCAGTCGGCCCAGTCCATGTTCCAGCCGTTGAGCCCGTTGTCCGGGGACATCTCCACGTCCGGCGAGTTCACCACGATGATCACGTCGCCGAGCATGGACTCGTCGAAGAACCAGGCGGCGTCCGTGGAGTCGTCGCCGGCGCCCTGGACGTCGTCGAGGCCGATGCAGCCGTGGCTGGTGTTGGTGTTGCCGAAGACGCTGTCGGACGCCCAGTAGTTGCCGTGCACGAAGGTGCCCGAGGTGGAGAGCCGCATGGCGTGCGGAACGTCGGGGATGTCGTACTCGCCCTCGCCGTCGTCGTCCGTGAAGCCGACGGTGGCCCCGTTCATCCGGGTCTCCTCGTGCTTCTCGGAGATCACCATCTGGCCGTTGTAGGTCGGGGTCTCGTCGCTGCCGGCGGATATCTGGAGGGTGCGCAGCACCTCGCCGTCCCGCACGACCTGCATCTGCTTGCCCTCGGCGTCCACCGTGGAGACCTGCGAGCGGCCGACGGTGAAGCTGAAGGTGCGGTCCTGGACGCCGGTGAGGCCGTCACCGCCCTCGACGCCGTCGAAGGCCAGCGAGACGGTGACCTCGGTGTTGGCCTGCCAGTACTCCTCGGGGCGGAAGTCGAGGCGCTGCTCGTTGAACCAGTGGCCGACGACCTCCTGGCCGCTGCTCGTGGTGATCTGGACGGCGGCCTCGACGTCCGCCTGGTTGGTGATCGGCTTGTCGAGGTTCAGCGAGACCGGCATCCCGACGCCCACCGTGGAGCCGTCCTCCGGGGTGAAGTAGCCGATGAAGCTGTTCTCCGGGGAGACCGTGGTGAAGGTGCGGGCCTCGTGCGCGGCCCGGCCCTCGCTGTCGCTGGCCTGCACGTCCAGCGAGTACTGGGTGGCCCGCTCCAGCTGGATGTCGGGCACCCAGCCGGTCTGGTCGGCGGATATCGTGCCGGTGACCTCGGTGCCCGACTCGGTGGCCGTCATGGTCACCGAGTCGATCGTGCCCTCCGCGACCGAGACCTGGACGTCGTCGTTGATGCCGACGTTGTCGGCGGCGTCGTCCGGCGTGATGGTGATCTCGGCGGCCGAGGTGTTCGCATCCTCGGCGGCCTGGTCCGCGTCCTCCTGCCCCGAGCCGCCGGACTCCGACGACTCCCCGTTCGAGCCGTCATCGTCACCGCCGCCGCTGCACGCCGAGAGTGTCAGTACTCCGGTGAGCAGCGCTGCCGCCACCCCCAGGCCCTTGCGCCGCATGCCGTCCCTCATCAGTAGCTTCTCCGTCCACTGCCGCGTCTCCCAGAGAGGACACATGGAAAGTGACGTGCCACGGCGGCAGCGCGTTCCACTGTAAGTGAATCTGTGCCGTGAACCACACGTTCGAGTGACGACCCGTCGAAACCGGCCTGGAACCGGCCTGGAACCGACCGCCGGGTGGGGGGTCAGTCCTCCTCGTCCTCGTCGTCTCCGTCCCACGGCTCGTCGGGGTCGTACTCGGCCAACTCGCTGCTCCAGGAGGCCTGGGAGAGCACCACGCCCGGCACCTCGCCCACCAGGTCGAGCGGGTCGATGAGGTAGGCGACGGCCTCCGCCTCGTCCCGCGAGACGGCCTGGGCGGCCAGGTCTCGCTCCTCGCGCGGCATCAGCTCGTCGCCCTCGATCCGCGCCCAGGCGGCCCTGATCAACTCGTCCGGCTCGCTGATCTCCAGCACCAGCTCCACGCGGACGCGGACGTGGCGCGTCTCCTCGGTCATGTCATCAGTCATGTCCCGGAGAGTAAGGGTCACCGGTGAGACCTCTTCCCCACGACCCGCACCAGTGCGTAACATCGCTCATCACGCCGCCTCACCGCACAGCTCACAGCAGCACCACCATCGGAGGGCGCCATGACAGGCAAGGCAATCGGCAATCGCCGTCCCCTCGTCTACGCCGTCGTCGCCACCTGCGCCCTGTGTCTCGGCTGGCTGCTCCCCTCCGCCTACACGGAGGACGAGGAGGTCGGCGGCGCGGTGATCCCGCCGGTCGAGCAGCAGCTCGACACCCAGGACCAGTAGCGCCCGCGCCGGTGGCCGCTCAGGCCAGCGGCCCTGCCGCCGACTCGGCCGCCGCCACCAGGCCGCCGCTCCGCACGAACTCCTCGGCCGCCGCCAGGTCGGGCGCCAGACAGCGGTCCTCGCCGGCCCCCCGCACCCCGGCCGCCCGCGCCGCCGCGCCCCCGGGCCGCGCCGCCGGCCCGGGCCGCAGCCCGTGCTCGGCGAGTGGGGCCCGCAGCTCGATCGCCCGGGTCGCGGCGCACAGCTCGACGGCGATCACTCTGGTCAGCCCGTCGAGCGCGGTCCGCAGCTTGCGGGCCGCCGACCATCCCATCGAGACGTGGTCCTCCTGCATCGCCGAGGAGGGGATGGAGTCCACCGAGGCGGGCGCCGCCAGCCGCTTCAGCTCGCTGACCAGCGCGGCCTGGGTGTACTGGGCGATCATCAGCCCCGAGTCGAGCCCGGGGTCGGCGGCCAGGAAGGGCGGCAGCCCGTGCGAGCGGTTGCGGTCGAGCAGCCGGTCGGTGCGCCGCTCGGCGATGGAGGCCAGGTCGGCCACCGCGATGGCCAGGAAGTCCAGCACATAGCCGAGCGGCGCCCCGTGGAAGTTGCCGTTGGACTCCACCCGGTCGCCCACCACCACCGGGTTGTCGACGGCGGCGGCCAGCTCGCGCCCGGCGACGGCCATGGCGTGCGCCAGGGTGTCGCGGCCGGCGCCGGCCACCTGCGGGGCGCAGCGCACCGAGTAGGCGTCCTGGACCCGGGGCGCCTCGTCCTGGTGGTGGCCGGTGAGCCCGGAGCCGGCGAGCACCCGCCGCATGTTGTCGGCGCTCGCGGCCTGCCCCGGGTGCGGGCGCACGGCCTGGAGCTCGGGCGCCAGCACCCGGTCGGTGCCGAGCAGCGCCTCCAGGGTGAGCGCGGCGGTGACGTCGGCGGCGGTGAGCAGCGCGGCCAGGTCGCCGCCGGCGAGCAGCAGCATGCCGAGCATCCCGTCGGTGCCGTTCAGCAGCGCGAGACCCTCCTTCTCGCGCAGTTCGACGGGGGCGATGCCGTGCCCGGCCAGCAGCTCGGCGGCGGGCGCGAGCGCGCCGTCGGGGCCCTCGGCCTCGCCCTCGCCGAGCAGGGTGAGGGCGCAGTGCGAGAGCGGCGCCAGGTCGCCTGAGCAGCCGAGCGAGCCGTACTCGTGGACGACCGGGGTGATGCCGGCGTTGAGGACCGCGGCCATCGTGTCGGCGACCTCGGGACGCACGCCGGTGTGTCCCGAGGCGATGGTCTTCAGGCGCAGGAACATCAGGGCGCGCACCACCTCGCGCTCCACCCGCGGGCCCATGCCGGCGGCGTGCGAGCGGACGATGTTGCGCTGGAGCCTGGCCCGCAGGTCGGCGTCGATGTGCCGGACGGCGAGGGCGCCGAAGCCGGTGGAGACGCCGTAGACCGGCTCAGGGCGGGCGGCGAGGTCGTCGACGACCAGGCGGGCGGCGGCCATCGCGGCCCTGGCCTGGTCGGTGAGCTCGACGCGGGCGCCGTGCCTGGCGACGGCGACGACGTCGGCGGGGGTGGTGCCCGAGGTGGACAGCGCGACCGGCGCGGCGGCGTCGTGTCCTGCGGCGGGCCCGGCGTTGTGCATATTCATATTCAGTAAGCCTAGGCAGTGAATCGATTGTCGTCATCGGGCGGGGCGGCTCCTGGCCGGCCGACGTCGGACGACGCCCCGCCCCTCGGCCCCGCCCCGCCCCGCGGCCGCGGCTCGCCCACCGGCCTGGCCTCGCCCACCTGCCTGGCCCGGAACGCCCGGCGCTCCGGCCCCTCGGGCACCGGCACGTCCGCCAGCGCCACCACCACGTCGCGCGCCCCGCCGCGCCCCGCCACCACCGGCACCGGCGAGCGCGCCGCCTTCGCCCGGTACTGCGCCGCGTCGGCCAGCCGGAACAGCCGCCGCGCCGACCGCAGCGGCCCGATGTCCTCCTCGGTGGTGGCGATCCCGCAGGCCACCCCCTCCCCCAGCTCGAGATCGGCCGCCCGCCGGCACACCTCGCCGGCCGCCCGCTCCACCGCCTCGGCCCCCACCCCCACCGCCAGCAGGCAGAACTCGTCCCCGCCGAGCCTGGCGGCCAGCGCGCCGGGCAGCGCCGCGCCGCACCGCGAGAGCACCGAGCCGAACCGTTCGAGCAGCCGGTCCCCCACCGCGTGCCCGAAGGTGTCGTTGACCTTCTTCAGGCCGTTCACGTCGCAGACCACCAGGCTCACCACCTCCCCGGTGGCGCGGTGCCGCTCCAGCGCCTCGTCCAGGCGTATCTCCACCGCCCTGCGGTTGGCGAGCCCGGTCAGCGGGTCGGTGAACGCCAGCCGCCGCGCCTCCGCGAGCCGCTCGTACTGGACGAGGCCGGCCGCGATCACCGAGGCGAGCACCGAGGCGAAGTCCGCGTCGTCCCGGTCGAAGACCGCCGCGCCCCTGGCCCGCGCCACGTACAGCTCCCCCCAGGCCCGCCCGTGCAGCACGATCGGCGCCACCACGCAGCTGCCGCGCCCCCGCCGGCGCAGCACCGCCACCCGCCGGCTGCCGCGCGGCCCGTCCGCCGTCTCCACCCAGGCCCGCGGCTCGGCGCCCCGCGTCCAGCGCTCGTGCAGGAACTCCGTGATCTCCGGGAAGTCGTGCACCGGATACGACTCGTCCGCCGGGAACGCCTCCTCGCCGGGCGCCAGCTCCCCCGCGTTGACGAGCACCCGCAGCCGGCCGCGCTCCCGCTCCCACGCCGAAAGCGCGGCGAAGTCGCCGCCCAGTGCCCGCCGCGCCCCCTCGGCGGCGGCGTCCGCGACCTCCGGCAGCGCCTGGGCCGCGGCCATCCGCTGCGCGAGCTCCACCACGGCCCGCAGCCGGCTCTCCTCACCCATACGCCCAGGCTATGGGCGTTCCGGGCGCTTTGGGTCGTTACGCTAGCCCTTCACTCGCCTGGCCAGTCCGGGGTGCGCTTCTCGTTGAACGCCGCCACCCCCTCCTTGCGGTCGAGCGAGAACGCCACGGTGCGCCACGCCGCGTCCTCCACCTCGAGCCCCGAGCGCAGGTCGAGCCCTGACCCGGTGCGCAGCGCGCGCTTGGCCGCCCGCAGCCCGACCGGCGAGTTGGCGGCGATGGTGCGGGCCAGTGCCAGCGCCTCCGCGCCGGCCCGGCCGTCCTCGGTCAGCACGTCGACGAGGCCGAGCTCCCGCGCCTCGGCCGCCGCCACCCGGCGCCCGGTGAAGATCAGCTCCGCCGCCCTGGCCGCGCCCACCCGGCGCGGCAGCAGCTGGGTGCCGCCGCCGCCGGGGATCACCCCGACGGTCACCTCGGGCAGGCCCACCACCGCCGTCGGGTCGGCCACGATCAGGTCGCAGGAGAGCGCGAGTTCGAAGCCGCCGCCGAGCGCGAAGCCGCGCACCGCCGCGACGACCGGCACGGGCAGGTCGAGCACCGCGGTGAACGCGGCCCGCAGCACCGTCCGGTGCCGGCCGAACTCCGCGTCCGACAGGCCGTTGCGCTCCTTGAGGTCGGCCCCGACGCAGAACGCCCGGTCGTGGCTGGACGCCAACACCACGGCCCGCACCCGCCGATCGGCCGACAGATCGGCGCAGGCGGCGGTGAGCCGCCACGCCAGCTCGGTCGAGAGCGCGTTCATCGCCGCCACCCGGTCGAGCGTCAACTCCGCGACGTGCGCCGCCTCGTCGATCCGCACCGACACCCACTCGCCGTACCGCTGGGTCACCGCTCCATCGCTTCCATCGCTCATGGCCGGCATTATCCGGCCAGGTGGCCCGCCGGGCACGTGCCTCATTCACGCCGTCCGACCCGCCGGCCACTCGACGCGCCCCGCCGCCCGTGGCATGTTCGAGCGCGAAGGGCTACGTGGCGGCGGGGGTGGTGCCATGTCGGTGACCGAGTTCAGCACGGAGATCGTGGCGCCGCGGGACCGGTTCGCGCTGTTCGCACAGGCGGCCCACCGGTCGCACGTGGTGAGCCGGCTGAACAGCGACCACCGGCACGACTTCGCGGCCGGGATGCGGCTGCTGAGCCTCGGCGAGCTCCAGCTGTCCGCGCTGACGTTCCCCCAGCTCGACGTCCTGAGGACGCCCCCGCTGATCCGCCGCTCCGACCCCGAGGTCTTCATGGTGAACTGCGTCGTCGACGGTTCGGGGAGCGTGGGCGTCGTCAAACGCGACACGGGCTTCGGGGTGGGCGACATCCTGTTGCTGGACAGCAGCCGGCCCTACGACGGGCGGTTCCGGCCGGGCGCCGACGGGTGCGGGCAGTTGGTCGCGCAGTTCCCGCACCGGATGCTCCCGCTGCCGGAGAAGGCCCTACGGCGTCTGCTCGCCGTGCCGCTCTCCGGGCAGCGCGGCCTGGGCGGCGTCCTCCGCCGCTGGATGACCGATCTGCACGCCAGGGCCGACGAGTTCACGCCGGCCGACCTGCCCGCCCTGGCCTCCGTCACCATGGACCTGCTCGCCGCGCTGTTCGGTCAGGCCCTGGACTCCGAGGAGGCACTGCCGCCCGACTCCCGGCGAAGGGCACTGCGGCGCCGCGTCCGGGACTACGTCGGCCGGCACCTCGCCGACCCCACGCTGTCCCCGAGGACGATCGCCGCCGCCCACCACGTCTCGGTGCGGCATCTGCACCAGCTGTTCGAGGAGGACGGCACGACGCCCGCGGCCTGGATCCGGTCCCTGCGGCTGGAACGCTGCCGCCGCGATCTGACCGACCCCACGCTGGACGCCCGCCCGGTGGCCGGCATCGGGCTCCGCTGGGGTTTCACCGACCCGGCGCACTTCAGCCGCGTCTTCCGGGCCGCGTACGGCATGCCGCCCGGCGCCTACCGCCGCGAGGCGCGAGGGACCGGCCGGCTCGCGCGGGAGCGGACGGGCGGGGAAGCCGGGCGGGAACAGCCCGGCTAGCCGGCCGAATCGCCGCGGCGGCTCAGGAGCCAGGGTTCGATGATGCCGAGGCCGCGCACCGGGCGCTGGTAGAGGGGTTGGAGGGCGAAGCGGTAGCCGGCGGACCGGCCGTCGGCCGTGTCGGCCGCCTTCTCCGACTGCGGGGCGAGGCCGGCGCCTGTCAGTTCCTCGCGCATCACGCCGTCCACCAGCACCATGTCCTTGGGCGCTATCGACGTCAGCCGGCTCGCCAGGTTCACCGTGTTGCCGAAGACGTCGCCCATCCGGGTCGTCACGGTGCCGAACGCGATGCCCACCCGCAGCTCGGGCATCATCGGGTCGTCGCCCAGGGTCTCCACGAGGCGGAGCCCGATGTCGGCCGCCAGGCCCGGGTCGTCGGCGGCGAACAGCACCTCGTCGCCGAGCGTCTTGATCAGCCGCCCGCCCTCGGCCGCGATCTGGTCGGCCGCCGTGGTCTCGAACGCCTCGACCAGCTCGCCGAGCTGCTCCTCCTCGAGCCGCCTGGTCAGCCGGGTGAAGCCCACCAGGTCGGCGAAGCCGATCGCCAGCCTGCGGTCCACCATCTCGGCGTCGTCCTGGGCCTGCACCACCCGGCCGGTGGCGGCCGCCAACTGCCGCCGCCACACGTAGACCAGGAACTCCTGGAGCTCCGGCAGCAACAGCTCGACCAGCGGGTACGCGACCTCGCTCCTGGTCATGCCGGGCTCCGGCGGCTCGGTGAGGCCCTCCAGGAACGAGTCGATCTGCCAGTCCGCGAGCCGGGCCGTGGTCTGCCCGGTCGACCTGGCCACCTGGACCGCCATCGACTCGCTGAGCAGCCCGGCCTCCACCAGACCCGCGAGGCGGCGCAGCGCCAGCACGTCAGCCTCGGTGAGTGCCCGCGCCTGGCCGACGTCGGGGAAGCCCATCGCCCGCCAGAACCTGGACGCGAGATCGAGCGGCACACCGGCCGCCCTGGCGGCCTGGAACGGGGTGTACTGCCGCTCGGCGCCGATGATCAGTGCCTCCACCCGCAGCGCGACGCTGTTCTCCTCGTCCTCCGCCGGGTCGCCGCCGGCGTCGGTGGGCTCGGGCCTTCCTGGATCAGACTCGGACACGGTGACCGCCCTCGCCCGCACCGCGCCGATCGAGCCCTTCGCGCGTTCTCACGGCCCCAACCCTACGGCAGGTGTGCCCTATGTCACGTCGCACGGAGGTGGATGATGTCCGCGGCCGCCACCGGCTGGCGAGTTCCGGCCGACTCGATGACCAGCCGCCCGTCGCCGTCCACCGCCACCGCCGCGCCGCGCAGCTCGCCGCCGCCCGGGAGTTCGGCCCGCACCTGCCGGCCGAGCGTGGCGCAGCCGGCCGCGTAGGCGGCGTCGAGACCGCAGCCCGCCGCGTCGCCGCCCGCCTCGGCCCAGCGCCGGTACCAGTCGGCCAACGAGCGGAGCACCGCCCGCAGCAGCGGATCCCGGTCCGTGGTGATCGCGTTCGCCAACCGCAGGGAACCGGCGGTCGGCACCGGCAGCTCGTCGGCGCGCAGCGAGACGTTGAGGCCGATGCCGAGCACCACCGTCCCGCCGTCGCCTGCCACCCGCTCGGCCAGGATCCCGCCCAACTTCCGGTCCTCGCCGTCCACCGGGACCAGCAGGTCGTTGGGCCACTTGAGCGCCATGTCCACGCCGCCGACCCGGGACAGCGCCGTCGCCGCGGCCACCCCGGCGAGCAGCGGCAGCCACGTCAGCCGGTCCGCCGGGACGCCGTCCCGCTCCGGGTCGAGCAGCACCGAGAAGAAGAGGCCGGAACGTGCCGGTGCGGTCCAGTCGCGGCCCAGCCGGCCCCGGCCGCGCGTCTGTTCCTCGGCGATCAGCACGGTGCCGGGCGCGGCCCGGCCGGCGCGCGCCGCCTCGGCGAGGTCGGCGTTGGTCGAGCCGGTGTTCTCGACCACGTCGACCCTGGTCCACAGGCCGTCCGGCCAGATCAGGGCGGTGCGCAGCGGCGAGACGCGCAACGGCGGCCGGTCCAGGTCGGACCAGCGGCTCTCCTGGGGAGTCATGCGGACAATCTATGCGGCCCGTCCGGGGGAGCGTCGGACGGGCGGCGGCGACTCGGCGCGGGTGTGGCGGACGCCGCACGGGCCGATCCTCCCGGCCGCCGTTACCCTACGGAGCGGTAGCTGTTCGGTAGCCGCCCGAGGACGAGGAGCCAGACCCGTGCCCGAGGACATCCACACCACCGCGGGGAAGATCGCCGACCTCAGGCGGCGGAACGCGGAGGCCGTCAACGCCGGCTCGGCGCGCGCCGTGGAGAAGCAGCACGCCAAGGGAAAGCTGACGGCCAGGGAACGGATCGAACTGCTCCTCGACGAGGGGTCGTTCACTGAGCTGGACGAGTTCGCCAGGCACCGCTCGACCAACTTCGGCATCGAGCACAACCGCCCCTACGGCGACGGCGTCGTCACCGGCTTCGGCACCGTCGACGGCCGCCCGGTCTGCGTCTACTCGCAGGACTTCACCGTCTTCGGCGGCTCGCTCGGCGAGGTCTACGGCGAGAAGATCGTCAAGGTGATGGACTTCGCGCTGCGCACCGGCTGCCCGATCGTCGGCATCAACGACGGGGGCGGCGCGCGGATCCAGGAGGGCGTGGTGGCGCTCGGCCTCTTCGCGGAGATCTTCCGCCGCAACGTGCACGCCTCGGGCGTCGTGCCGCAGATCTCGCTGATCGTCGGCCCCTGCGCGGGCGGCGCCGTCTACTCGCCGGCGATCACCGACTTCACGGTGATGGTCGACAAGACCTCGCACATGTTCATCACCGGGCCGGACGTGATCAGGACCGTCACCGGCGAGGACGTCGGCTTCGAGGACCTGGGCGGGGCGCGCACCCACAACACGCGCTCCGGGGTCGCGCACCACATGGCCGGGGACGAGAAGGACGCCATCGAGTACGTCAAGTCGCTCCTCTCCTATCTGCCGTCCAACAACCTCTCCGAGCCGCCCGCCTACGAACAGCGGCTCGGCGACGAGGAGTTGGCGACCACCGACGAGGACCGCGAGCTGGACGCGCTGATCCCGGACTCCGACAACCAGCCCTACGACATGCACCTGGCGATCGAACACGTCCTGGACGACGGGGAGTTCCTGGAGACCCAGGCGCTGTTCGCGCCCAACATCATCACCGGCTTCGGCCGGGTGGAGGGCGCCCCGGTCGGCGTGGTCGCCAACCAGCCGCTCCAGTACGCCGGTTGCCTCGACATCAACGCCTCGGAGAAGGCCGCCCGCTTCGTCCGCACCTGCGACGCGTTCAACCTGCCGGTGCTGACCTTCGTCGACGTGCCCGGCTTCCTGCCCGGCACCGACCAGGAGTACAACGGCATCATCCGGCGCGGCGCCAAGCTGATCTACGCCTACGCCGAGGCCACCGTGCCGCTGGTCACCGTGATCACCCGCAAGGCGTTCGGCGGCGCCTACGACGTGATGGGCTCCAAGCACCTCGGCGCGGACCTCAACCTCGCCTGGCCGACCGCCCAGATCGCCGTGATGGGCGCCCAGGGCGCGGTCAACATCCTGCACCGGCGCACGCTCGCCGCGCTGGAGTCCGAGGAGGAGCGGGAGTCCACCAGGGCCCGGCTGACCGCGGAGTACGAGGCGGCGCTGCTCAACCCGTACGCGGCCGCCGAGCGCGGCTACGTCGACGCGGTGATCGAGCCGTCCGAGACCCGCGGGCACGTGATCCGCGGGCTGCGCGCGCTGCGCACGAAGCGGGACCGGCTGCCGCCGAAGAAGCACGGCAACATCCCGCTGTGAGAGGTGAGTTCATGAACGAGACACCGCCGGAACGGATCAGGGTGGTGCGGGGCAACCCCACGCCTGAGGAGCTGGCCGCCGCGGTGGCGGTGGTGCTGGCGCGGGCGGCGGCGGAGGCCGCCGCCGAGGCTGCCGCCGCGGCCGACGAA